>SFZC01000005.1 GCA_004558955.1 bacterium
CCAATATTCTATTTTTGCACGCATTACCTGCGGACAATTTTTGTTGGAACAGTATAAACCTACTTCACCTTCTCGCTCTATTAGCGGTGAATTGCAGGCAGGACATTTTTTGGGAGGCTGATATTCAGGTAAATCTTCGTGATTTGTTGCAGTTCTTATTACTTTTACAACCTTTGGGATAATCTCAGCCGCTTTTTTAATCAAAACAGTATCACCGATTCGCACATCAAGACGTTTAATTTCGTCAAAATTGTGCAAACTTGCACGAGAAACGACACTTCCCGCTAATGACACAGGTTCTAAAACTGCAACGGGAGTAACTACACCCGATTTCCCCGTGTTCAATTCAATATCAAGAAGTTTTGTAGCAACTTCTTCCGGCGGAAATTTGAACGCTGTAGCCCATTTTGGAGCTCTTGCGGTAAAGCCCAAATCCTTTTGTATCGCAAGATTATTAACCTTAATAACCACCCCGTCCGTTGCATAATTCAATTCAAAACGTTTTGTTGCCCACTCGTTACAATAGTCAATCGCCCCTTGAATATTTTTCACCAATCTGATATTAGGATTAACCTTAAACCCAAGTTCTATAAGCCTTTGCATACCGTCATAATGAGTTTTTATACTTTTATCGTCAGAATCTTCAAAAATTCCTGTGTATGTAAACATAGACAAATCTCGTTTTGCGGTAATAGTACTGTCTAACTGCCGTAATGAACCGCTTGCGGCGTTGCGAGGGTTAGCAAAAACTTTTTCACCCTTTTCTAATGCTTCGGCATTCAACTTTTCAAACGAAGTTTTCGGCATATAAATTTCACCACGCACCTCAAGATTTTTAGGCTCAAAAAGTTTTAACGGAACAGCTTTGATAGTTTTAAGATTTTGAGTAATATTTTCACCCGTCACCCCGTCACCACGAGTAACACCGAGGGTAAAAAGTCCGTCAACATAGGTTAAAGCAATCGCCAAACCGTCAATTTTGAGTTCACAAACAAGTTCTAATTCCTGATTATACTCTTTGCAAACCCGCTCATACCAAGTTCGAAGCTCCTCAGCATTATAAGTATTATCCAAACTGTAAAGTCTGTACTTATGCTTGTGCGGAAAAAATTTCTCACTAATTGACCCGACACGCATCGTAGGACTATCGGGAGTTTTTAAACTCGGATATTCAGCCTCAAGCTCTTTTAATTCGGCAAAAAGTTTGTCATACTCAAAGTCACTCAAATACGGATTTTCTTCAACATAATAACTGTGATTACTCTTGTTAATCTCGTCTTTTAGAAATTGAACACGCTTTTCTATACTGTCACTTGCCTGTTCCTTCCCGTTAGCTGTGGTCGCTTCCAAATTCAAACTTAACTGTCCATTATTTTCCATAGGTCAAATTTACCCCATAATCATAAGTAATTCACGAATAACTTTTGTTGCAACGGCGGTTGAAGCTCCACTTGCATCATAATCAGGAGCAAGTTCAACAACATCTGCACCTACAATATTGAAATCTTTTAAATATTTGAACCAGCCTGCAAGTTCGTTGAATGACATTCCGCCGACTTCAGGTGTCCCTGTCCCCGGCATAATCGAAGTATCAAGACAATCCAAATCCACTGTTACAAAAATCGGTTTGCCTTTCAGACAGTCAATATCAGAATATTTATGACACAAAGTGTTGTGCTTTTGCATAAATTCCCATTCTTCCTTCATTCCTGAGCGAATACCGATTTGCTTGATATTTTCAGGCTTAACAAACTTGGAAATCTGACGAATTACCGCACTGTGAGACATTTCTTCCCCCAAATACTCTTCTCTAAGGTCTGTGTGAGCATCAAAATGAACAACCGCTAAATCCTTGTAATGTTCAAATACCGCCTTAACCTCAGGCAAAGTCACAAGGTGTTCTCCGCCGATACCAAAAACTTTTTTGCCGTCATTATAAATATCTGTGACATTTTGCTCAATAATATCAAGAGTTTTGTAAGTGTTACCGAGCGGAAACTCCAAATCCCCTGCATCATGGAAATTCACATTTGCCAACTCTTTGTCAAAAATCGGCGAATATTCCTCTAACCCCCAACTTGCAAGTCTGATTTGCTCAGGTGCAAAACGAGAGCCTGAACGGTATGAAACAGTCCCGTCAAACGGAAGACCCAGCATTACAATATTTGATGAAGCATAATCTGGATTTTGAGCCATCCAACTTCTATCTAAAAATGGTCCTCTTAACATTATTTTTCCCCTTCTTTTTATATCCCTACTCACTATATTTTACTATAAAAATAATAAGTTTTTAGTCTTTCTCAATAGATTAAATTTCAACGTTGTGCTTTCATTGCAAAGCCCAATATAGGTTTGGATTGCTATCCAAACACTTAAAATTCCACGGTCGGCATAGCAATGCCGACCCACTTTTCAAGTGACTGTATGACAGACACTATCGGCATTTCAACCCGTTGGGCAAGTATGCTCAAACGACACCTCATTCTTCTGAAAACTCAGGAAAATATTGCACCTTTTCTTATCAGAAGCATTAAAAAAGGATACTTGATTAAAGTATCCTTTTTGCGTTAAATATAAATTTTTCTTTTCAAAATTTAAAAACCTAGCAATTTTTGCACAAAGCCTTTGTCAGCTTCAGCTTTAAGTTCTCGTCCAAGTGCAAGACATTCTTTTGCTTCTTTTGGAGTTAGCAACATTGGAGTTGTAATTCTACCCAACCTTTCTGCAGTTTCTTTCATTGCATGAGTTTCAAAAGCCAACAATGGTTCTGTGTTACCCATAAAACCTGTAGGATATTTTGTAACTCTTGTAACACCTAATTGTCCTAACGGTGTCTTTGCACCCGGTTCAACAATCCTAATACCGATACCACCCAAATTATTAAAGGTTTTTGTTCCTGTAGTCAAATTCAATACCCCCGGAGTTTTAGTAAAATCATCAGAGATAATATTTACTTTTTGTGCAACTTTCCGAGACCCGCCAAATCTTTTTGCAATACTTTTTGCAGTTTCTGCAATGTGTGCTTTTGCAGCAATTCCTGATACTAAACCCATAATTTTTCCGCCTTTCTTTTTCTTCCTTTTTACCTCTAGAAAACTTAAATTTCCCTTACCTCTATATAAAGGATTTTTCGGCGAAAGAATTGCCCATACCATATTATACTATATTATACCATAAGAGCATTATTTCAAGGGTTTCCGACATAAAAAAAGCACCTTTACATTTCTTAATGTTTACTTTTTTATGAAGGTTTGGCTTTTCAAAGGGTATATTTTCAATACTTGTTGTGGCAAGTATGCCCAACCGACATTTTTGCAAATAGTCCTTCTAAAAACCGCTCAATAATCAAGCAAAACTGTCACCCTGAACTGACTAAATATTGTAAAATTATGTTCCCCGCTGGCAGGGGAACCGAAATCTTTGATTTCGAAGGGGAGGAAAATAACCCTTTGTTTTATTTTGATTATTAAAGAGATTCTGAATCAAGTTCAGAATGACTATTTGATGAGCCTACCAAAGCTTTAATCATTCTGAAAACTTAGAAAATTTTTGCGAATACATGAGCAAATAAATTTTCTTGTTATTCAGAATCTGTTTTATTGCGTTATATCTAAAAAATCCAAAAGTTGTAATTTACACATTCTTCAGATGTTTAATTTCGGGTTTTGGTTCTAATGTAATCCCAATTGCATCAATTTGGTAATCCTTAATTTTATGCTCCTTCAAATATGACAAAACACCCGTTTTTATATTGTCGTACTTTCGTTTTGTAATCGCTTCAAGCGGGGTGCCGAAAGCATTTGTCCTTCTTGTTTTTACCTCGACAAAAACTATTTTCTTCTTAAACTGTGCAATAATATCAATTTCGCACAACTTTGAAAAATGAACATTTCGCTCGAGTATTTTATACCCGTTTTTCTTGAGATATTCACACGCTATATCTTCGCCAATATTTCCAAAATCACGATTATTCAAACTAAACTCCACTAAAGATTTATTCCATATTCGCAATATGTTGACAAATCAAACAACTTTTCAAGGTTTTTATCAGGTGTTTTCAAGTTTTTGAATCTTGCAGGGCAAATATTTATCCCGCCACGTCTTGTGTATAAAGCACACACAAGCAATTCATCTTCAGGATTTAAAATATCCGCCAATCGTTTAAAAATCATTTCGCAACATTCTTCATGAAAATGAAACTCCGAACGAAACGACACCAAATATTCAACCAAAGATTTTTCATAAAGGTGTTTATTTGATTTGTAATAAATAAACGAACTTCCAAAATCAGGTTGGTGAGTAACCCTGCAATTTGAACGCAAAGACTCAAATCTCAAGTGATAACCTAAAATTTTATCTGTTTGTTCCGCCCTCAAAACATCAGGAGCTTCCTTATATTTTGAAAAGTTAACGCTTTTTTCCTCAATAAAATCCATCAAATTTATATAATCAGAAAAAATTTCTTCTCGCTTTGAACCAATTTCAAGAAAATTCACCTCAACCCGAGTTTTTAATTTCTCGCTCAAATCCTTTTCAATCAATGATTTTGCTAATGCCAAAGCCTCATTTACACTTTTACCCAAACGATACATATTAAAGGAATTCAGGTACAATTTCAAGGATTTTGATTCTATAATAAATTCACTTTCGCAACCGTATTTCAATTTCAGAACTCTTGTAACCGGCAAGCCACCTTCCGTCAGCACAGAAAACTCAAACGAATGCCAAACATCATTTCCCTCAAACGGCAAATCCTCATTTTTTATCCCGTAACGAGCCCTATTCTCAAATCTCGGAACAGCAACCAGCAAAGTCGGGTCATAAAAATCACTTCCGCTCACTTTTTTACCAAGCAAGGAGGAAGCAACTTTATCTGTTATATTCTGTTCAAAACTACTCATCAAAACGACTCCAAAATCTTAAAACTAAGCGATTTCCTCGTAAGATTGCGGATTATTCAACAAGTCATAATTTATTTCGTTTTCATTGTCAGCAATAGTTGCGGCAACAACAGCATCAGAAGTTACATTCAACATAGTTCTGAACATATCGGTAATTCTTTCGATAGTGAACAAGAACGCAAACCCTGCTACCAACTGTTCAGGACTTAAACCCATACCGTTAAGAATTAACGCAATGGTAATCAAACCACCCCCAGGTATTCCAGCACAGGTACTTGATGCAACAATCGCCAAAATTGCAATTTGGAATACCAAAAACGCAGTCAACGGAACTTGATAAGCCTGAGCCAAGAACAATACTGCAACAACTTGCAACAACGCTGTTCCGTCAAAGTTCAAAGTTGCACCGAGCGGCAATACAAAACTTGAAATTTTATGAGAAATACCTCGTTTTTCACAACATGCAATAGTCAAAGGTAATGTTGCAGAAGAACTTGCGGTACCAAACGCAACCATCATCGCTTCCGCAATCGCTGAAAATAGCATTACAGCAGAAACTTTTGAGAAACATCTCAAAAATATCGGATAAATCATAAACATTTGGATTAAAAAACCTGCAAGCAAAACTAACAAATATTTAGAAATTGCGGTAAATATACCACCACCAAAACTTGCACAAGCACTTGCAGTAAGAGCAAACACACCAGGTGCCGCAAATAACATAATCCAATCGGTAATTTTCATTGTCGCCGCAAAAACTGATTCAAAGAAAGAAACTATCGGACGATTTACATCTCCGACTTTTGCCAAAGCAAGAGCAAAGACAACCACAAACAAAATTATCGGAACCATATTTCCGCTGGCAACCGCTTCAAACGGATTGCTTGGGATAAAACTCAAAAACAGGTTTAAAATATTTCCCTGTTGTGCTTGCATTGCATCTGTAACGGACGCTTGAACCTCAGTGGCAATATTTGCCGCAATATATTGAGATGCTCCGTGTCCCGGTTTGAACAACAAAGCCAAAGTTGTACCGATAGTAACGGCAATAGTTGTTAAGATTCCGTAATATAAAATCATTTTAGAACCGAATTTACTCAACTGTTTGTTATCGCCAACACTTGTAATCCCAATGATAATTGCAGAAACCACAAGCGGAATTACAACCATTTGGATAAGTCTGATAAACATTTGTCCTATGAATGTTAACACATTATCTACAAGCATGTTTGGGTGACTGTGTAAAAACACCCCGACAAATATACCTGCAAAAATACCGAAAAATATGTGCCAGTTGCGTTTTATCCCCAAACCCAACGCTATTAGAATTTGCATGTGTAACTTCATTTTATTATCCTCTTTGTACTCTCTATTTCTAAAATGACTTACTTATTATACAACTTTATTTGGTTTATTTCAAGTTATTGAGAAAGTCACAAACATAAGAAAGACTTATGTAAAGTTATGTAACAATATTTATGACTTTCTGCAATTTCGCAATTAAAAAATACTTTATAGTAGTATAAGACGAATTAAAAAAATGGAGGACTGATTATGGCTCAATATGGACGAATTGATGCAATTTCAGGAAATAACAGCAGAGCACAAAGAACAAATAAATATCAAGAATATTTGAATAACTTTAACAACATTTTGCACGGAACAAATGCGAATACATCAAAAGGTGCGACAGGACCATCATTATTCGGTCACGGATTTGCTGATGTATCGGCATCAAGTTCAACAACTTGTGCAGGAAACAGAAACAACTAAGCTTTTTGATAAAAAACTATGTTTGTAATAGAATAGTCCTTGAAAATATAAGGACTATTCTATTATGCTATTAATTGCAGACATCGGAAACACTAATATCACTCTCGGTGTTTTTGACAAAGATAAATATATTAATGAACTCAGACTTGCTACAGACAAGGATTTGACGGCTTACGAATATGAAACACTGCTTCGTTCGCTACTTAAAGATTACAATATCGAAGGTTGTGTAATAGGTTCGGTCGTTGAAGAACTTAATATCAAATTCAAACACGCAGTTGACAATGCGTTCAATACAAATTCCGTTTTTGTGGCTTTTGATATTAATTTAAATATTGAAATAAAAACCGACAACCCAAAAGAAGTCGGAGCGGACAGAATAGCCAACGCCGTTGCGGTTGCCGAAAAATACGACACTGATGTTATCGTGATTGATTTTGGAACTGCAACCTCATTTGATATTATCAATTCAAAAAAAGAATTTTTAGGTGGCGTTATCGCCCCGGGAATAAACACTCAGGTAAAATGTCTGAAAAATGCTACCTCAAAACTTCCCAAAATCGACATTTCGATTTCCCCGAGTGCAATCGGAAGAAACACAACAGATGCAATACTTTCAGGAGTAATCAGAGGTTCTGCGTGTATGGTTGACGGACTTGTTGCTCAATGCGAAAAAGAACTCGGACACAAGGCTACAATTATTGCAACAGGCGGATATTGCGGCTTGATTGCAAACTACATGACAAGACCTTTTGACGTAGTAAATCCGATTTTGACACTTGAAGGTTTAAAAAGAATTTACGAACTTAACACAACAGAGAACAGAAATTTACAAAGAAATTGCATTACTCAAAATAAACAACTTATATAAATCAATATTAAGAGCATTTGCAATTTTAGTCAGCGTTTGAACAGAGGGTGACTGTTCGCCACGCTCAACTATGCACATTGTCGAACGAGCAAGCCTTGTCTTTTATCTATTTTTTCTGAGCACCCTAAATATCATAAGTAAACTGCAAGAAACTTCCCATAAGATTTTCGTTCCAAACCTGAACATCATCCGGAACTTCAAGCACTGTCGGAGTGAAATTCCAAATATATTTAATATTGGATTTAACAATAAATTGAGATGTCTCTTGTGCAAATTTACCGGGAACGGTCAATATCGCAATTTCAACACCGTCTTCACTTGCCAACTCGGGTAAATTTGAAATGTCTAAAATCTTTTTACCGTTAATTTCGCCTCCGATTTTTGATTTGTCGTTATCAAACAAAGCAATAATATTCAACCCGTAACTCGTAAAGTTATCGTATTTTGCAAGTGCCATTCCAAGATTTCCGGCCCCGATAATATAGGCTTTTTTTGATTTTGCAAACCCCAAATTCTTTTCAATAGAGGTTTTGAGTTCCTTTACAACGTACCCGACACGAGTTTTGCCCGAATTATTCAACAAACTTATGTCTTTTCTCACTTGAGAATCGTCAATATGCAAAAGTGTTGCGATTTGTTTACTAGAAATATATTCCGTTTTATTAGCGATAAAATCCTGTAATATATAATGATACAGGGTCAATCTGTTTATAACTTTTTCTGAAAAATTTTTGTTCATATTACTAATTATACATAAAAGCTTATATTAATTAATAATTAGTGATATAATAAACACATTATGAAACATACATTTGAACAAAAAGTTTATTATTCGGACACCGACTCTTATGGTGTGGTATGGCACGGTTCATACCTTAGATGGTTAGAAATGGGCAGAGTGGAGCTTTGCAATGAAATGGGCTTGAATATCAACGAACTTCACGCTCAAGATATTGCCTTGCCTGTCGTTAGCCTTAATGTTAAGTACAAAAGTTCCGCAAGACTTGAAGATGTCATGATTATTGAAACGGAAATAGCCGAATTTAAAGGATTTACCGTAACTTTTAAACAATCAATCAAGTCTAAAGAAACCGGAAAAACGTTTATCGAAGCGGATTTTGTAGTAGTTGCAATCTCAAATGACGGCAAATTATACAGAAGAATGCCAAAAGTTTTGACCGACAAATTTAACGAGGTTATGGAATGTCAGGTATCCGTTTAAACAAATATATCGCCTCTTCAGGACTTTGTTCAAGACGAAAAGCCGATGAGTTAATCGAATCAGGCGTTGTACAAATTAACGGAAAGAGAATAACAGAACTCGGCTATCTTGTGCAACCAAAAGATAAAGTATTTGTAAAAGGAAGCCTTATCCACCCCGTAAAACACGAATATTACAGGTTTTACAAGCCTGCAGGCTATATCACAACAGCAGATGATGAAAAAGGTCGCAAAACAATTTACGATTTGTTACCTGAAACTTTGCACGGACTGAAACCTGTCGGACGATTGGATAAAGATTCCACAGGACTTTTGATTTTAACAAATGACGGCGATTTGATTAACGAATTAACTCACCCGTCCGTCAAAGTTCCAAAATTGTACAGAGTATCGGTAGATGGCAGAATTACCCAAAACATAATTGGTGAAATGTACAAAGGTATTGAAATTGAACCAAACAAAACCGCTTATGCTCAAGTTGAGGTATTGGAAGCCGACACAAAACATACGGTCATGGAAATTTTATTGTATCAAGGCTTGAACCGCCAGATCAGAAAAATGTTTGAACATTTCGGACTTAATGTTGTGTCACTGAAACGAATCCAGCATGCAACGTTAAATCTTGACGGGTTGAAACGTGGAGAATTTAAACCGATTAAACCTCGTCAAATTAAGGATTTGAAGAACTTTTTAAACAGGATTTCCAAGAAAAATGATTAGAATTGCTCTTGTCGGAAATATCGCAAGCGGAAAATCAACGGTAGAAAAGTTTTTGACCGAAAAATACGGATTTTCGGTATTGGATACGGACAAAGCTTGTCATTTTTTGCTTGAAAAATTATCAGCAATAATCATACAAGAATTTAAAAATTACGAGATTTTGGACGAAAACGGCAGACTTTCCCGTGAAAAACTCGGAAAAATCGTGTTTTACAATGAAGATTTAAAGACAAAATTAGAAAATATTTTATACCCCAACTTGCGAGTTGAAATTAACAAGTATTTTGAAGAACATAAATCTGAAAAGTTTGTGTTTGTCGCAATTCCGCTGCTTTTTGAGGCGAACATGAAAAAACTGTTTGACAAAATAATGTTTGTATATTGCAATGACGAAATCAGACTTGAACGACTAATAAAAAGAAACAATTATACAAGAGAATACGCTCAAAAAAGGTTAAACTCACAACTTTCGCAAGAAGAAAAAGTTGAAAAATCAGACATAATAATCCAAAACAATTCCGATAAAATCGCACTGGAGCAAGAAATCGACAAGGCTTTAAACAAGTTATAAAAATTTCAGAAAAAATAATTGCGGATTTTTTTTGTCTGTACTAACATGATGTTGAATGAGGGAGAAAAATGGAACATTGGATATACAATTTTAGCCTTTTTGGACATGGTGTTTCAATTAATATGGATACCATAATTACAATGTGGTTCACAATGTTACTTTTGATTGTTGTGTCATTTGTAGCAACAAGAAACCTTAAATTAGTTCCTGGTAAATTGCAATTATGTGCGGAAGGAATAATCAAATATTTTAACGATATTGCAAAAGCAAGTATGGGTAACGACAACGCTCAAAAACACATCGCAATCATTTTGACATTATTCATGTTCATTTTGACTGCAAACTTAGTCGGTCAGTTGCCGTTGAAACTTATCCACTTGACGACAGGTGAACTGGCTTCCCCTAATAACGACATAAATATGACCGCAGCAATGGCGATTGTTGTGTCAATTTATTATATATTTTACGGAGTCAGAAAAAACGGCTTCAGATTCTTTTTCAAAGGTTTCAGTATTGACGGTATAATTATTACTTTGGTTGATACTTTGGAATTGTTTGTAAGACCGTTTTCATTGGCTTTGCGACTTTTTGCAAACATTTTGGCAGGAGAATTGTTGGTGGCTACATTTATCAGCCTTTGCTCAATAGTTTTACCGCTACCGTTTATGCTATTTGAATTGTTCGTAGCATTAATTCAGGCATTAGTATTTACACTGTTGTCAACTACATACATTTCAATGGCAATACAAGAAGAATAAAACATTTACACAAAATAAAGGAGAATAACAATGGCTTTAGAACAAACTTTAGATTTAGCAAAATTGGGTGCTGGTATTGCAATCGGTTTTGGTGCGATTGGCGGAGGTTTAGGTTTAGGTATTGCGACAAAAGGTGTTTTGGACGCTATCGCAAGACAGCCTGAAATCAAAGATGAAGCTTTCAAAAACTTTATTATCGGTGCTGGTTTAGCAGAAGCAACTGCAATTTATGCACTATTCATCGCAATCATGTTGTTATTCAAATAAGGACAAGTTAAATGATTGAATTTAATGCTACATTTTTAATTGCAATGTTGAGTTTTGTTGTATTCATTCTTATTATGAATGCGATATTCTATCAACCTGTTTTGAATATAATCAGAAAACGTGACGATTATATCAATTCAAACTATGCCGATTCAAAAGAAATTCTTGAAGAGGCAAAATTGTTAGAAAACGAACGTAAAAACAAAATCTCAGCAAAGCAAACAGAATGCAGAAAAAGCTTCAATTCTGCCGTTAGCGAATTTCAACAAAAAGCTTCCGCAAAATTGAAAGCGGCAAAAGACCTCAACAAAACTAAACTTATGGAAGAAAAACAAGAATTACAACAAAGTGAAAATGAGTTGAAAGAACAATTAAAAAACACTGTTGTTAACGATTTAGCTTCTGCCATAACCGAAAAATTGTTGAGTAACTGTCAGGTTAAGATTAAATAAAACGGTACAAAAATGAACGAAACATTAAACATATTAAAAGAATTAGCCACCTCAAATACCATAAATTTTGCAATTATGGCGATTTTACTCGGGGTTATAATCAAAAAATTACATTTAAGTACAGCGTTTGAAAAATCAATAGAGGCGATAGAAAATCAAATCTCAAACTCTGAAACGGAAAAAGCAAACAGTAGCAAGATTTTGGGCAAAAATAAAGATTTAATCGAAAAATTACCTAACGAATTAGAGGAAATGGAGAAAACTTCACAAAGCAAACTAACGGCTTTTGAAGAAAAAATCGAAGACAATACTCGCAAAACTATTGAAAATTTAGTGTTGTCAACTGACAGAATAAAATCAATCGAAGAGAAAAAGGTTTCAAACCTTTTGACTCAAAGTACATCAAAAGAAGCTTTGGAGTTGGCAAAAAACAGGATTTGTGAACTGTTAGAGAATAATCCCGAAATGCACAATGATTTCATACAACAAAGCATAGACGAACTCGATAAGGTAAAAATATAATGAAAAATATTTCTACAATTTCAAAACATTACGCAACGGCATTGCTTGAAGCCTCAAAAGAAGCTGGCATAACAACAGAAATTGACAATCAGCTTAAAGAAATAAACGAGGTGATGAACAATTCGGAAGATTTTAAAGTTGTTATGGCAAATTCGGCAATTTCCACTGCAAAGAAAATTGAAATTATTGACGATATTTTTGGCAATAAAATTGACAAAAAATTGCTAAACTTTTTAAAAATTCTTATCGAAAAAAACAGATTTGGCGAATTTGATGCAATAAAAGAAAACTTTGAAGATGGAATTTCTAAACTTTCTAACAAGAAAAAAGTTGAAATAACTTCTCCTGTTGCATTGAATTTTGAAAACAAAACAAATGTCTTGTTCAAACTGGAACACAAATTAAACTGCGAGGTAATTCCTTGTTGGAAGGTTGATAAAAGCCTTATTGCAGGGTTAAAATTCAAAATTGATGATTGTGTAATTGATACAAGCATTCGTTCAAAGATTGAAAATTTAAGTAAAGAAATAATCGGGTAAAGGGGGCAGAATGGTACTTATACAACCTGAAGAGATAAGTTCAATTATAAAAAATAAAATTGACAACTATGAACTTCAAACTGAAGTTTCTAATACCGGTACCGTATTGGAAATCGGTGATGGTATTGCCAGAATTTACGGTTTGCGTAATGTAATGGCAAATGAACTTGTCCAATTTGAAAACAAAGAAGGTACATTGGGAATTGCGATGAACCTTGAAGAAGACAATGTCGGGGTCGTAATTCTCGGAGAATATACAGATATTAAAGAAGGAACGGTAGTAAAAACGACAGGCAGAATTGCCTCAGTACCTGTTGGTGACGGGTTAATCGGAAGAATTATTGACCCGACAGGTAAGGCACTTGACGGTAAAGGCGAATATAAATATTCAAAAGTAAGACCTATTGAAAGAGTTGCTCCTGGTATTGTTACAAGAAAATCCGTTCATGAACCGCTACAAACAGGTTTGACTGCAATTGATGCGTTGACACCAATCGGAAGAGGTCAACGTGAATTGATTATCGGCGACAGACAAACAGGTAAAACCGCTATCGCTATTGATACAATAATCAACCAAAAAGGAACGGGCGTAATTTGTATTTACGTTGCAATCGGTCAAAAAGCTTCAACTGTTGCTCATTTGGCAAAAGTTTTGGAAGATAAAGGAGCTATGGATTATTCAATCATTGTATCTTCAACAGCAAATGAATCCGCACCGTTACAATATATTGCACCGTTTGCCGGTGTTACTATTGCAGAAGAATTTATGGAACAAGGCAAATCAGTTTTGATAATCTATGATGATTTATCTAAACACGCTCAAGCCTACAGAGCAATGAGTTTGCTTCTTAAAAGACCGCCGGGACGTGAAGCATACCCTGGAGATGTATTCTATTTACACTCAAGATTACTTGAAAGAGCCGTAAAATTGAATGACGAACTCGGAGGAGGCAGCATTACAGCATTACCTATTATCGAAACACAAGCAGGTGACGTTTCAGCCTACATTCCAACGAACGTAATTTCTATTACAGACGGGCAAATTTTCTTGGAAAGTAATGCGTTCAATGCAGGTATCAGACCTGCTATCAACGCCGGAATTTCAGTTTCCCGTGTTGGTGGTGCGGCTCAAACAAAAGCAATTAAACAAGTTGCAGGCCAGTTAAGACTTGATTTGGCACAATACAGAGAATTGGAAGCTTTTGCTCAATTTGCATCTGACCTTGATGCTTCAACCAAGAAACAACTGTTAAGAGGTCAAAAATTGACAGAAGTCTTGAAACAACCTCAATATTCACCATTAAGCGTTGCGGAACAGGTTTCAATCTTGTTTGCTGCAAATGAAGGTTTCCTAGATGAGGTTGAAAACACTGATATTGCTAAATTCAAAAAAGAATGGTTTGTATATTTCAATGCAAACTACAAAGATTTGACAGACAGATTGAATACAGGTTCAGCATTGTCTGACGAGGATAAAAAAGCATTATCAGACGGACTTACGGCGTTCAAAAGCACATTCTAAAGGAGATAAATAATGAAATGCTTTAATCACCATGATAGAGATGCATTTGGTATTTGTAAAACTTGTGGAAAGGCTCTTTGTCTTGAATGTATGGCAAAAAATTCAGATAATGTAGTTTGTGCCAATAATCTAAAATGCCAAATGTTAGCCAAGCAAAATGATGCCTTAGTTGGTAATGCCAATAAGTTATATTCCAAAGAAAATATCGGCAGGTATAAACTTGTTGGTATCGGATATTTGCTAATTGGAATAACCTTCGCTATTGTTTGCATCATGACAAATTTCAGTATTATCATTGGTAGTATTGCAGTAATCTTTATTATGTTAGGTGTGATTTCATTAAAGAATACTTCTCGTCTTGTTGCTACAGATGAGGATTCTGTAAGTAAAAAGTAATCAGGTAAAAAACTATGGCAAATTTAAAAGAAATTAAAAACAGAATACAAAGTATTGAAAGTACAAAAAAAATAACAAGAGCGATGAAGATGGTTGCGGCAGCAAGGGTTAAAAAATCCGAGTCTGCAGTAAAGGCATCTCGCCCATATACAAGAGAACTTGTTTCTATGTTTCAAAAATTATTAAATTCGGTAGGAGAATTTAGCAGTGAAACATTGAAAATTAAATATGCCATAGATAATTATCCAGAACTTTTAACCAAGCGTTCGGAAGTAAAAAATGTCGGACTCCTTGTTGTGACATCAAATAGAGGACTTGCGGGTGCATACAACGCAAACGTAGTCAGAGAAACACTAAAAAGAATAAAAGAATATAAAGAACAAGGAATTTCGACAACCTTGTTTGTTGTTGGTCAAAAAGGAATTTCGGCACTTAGAAAAAAATGCCAAGTGCTTGGTTGTCCTATTGTCAAAAAATATTTTTCGGCAATAGATAAGCCAAACCCAATGGATTCAAGAGATATTGCAGAAGATATGGCGGAATATTACGTTAATAGAAAAATAGACAAAATTGAAATTATAACAACAAGATTTAAAAACATGATGAATTATTTTGTTGAAGATTGGCAAGTTTTACCTGTTGTTGGCGTAATTGACGAACATACAAGAATTACGGACAATGTTCTTGACCCATTGATGGAATTTATACCTGATATGCACAATATTTTGCAAAAAGTTGTTCCTATGTATATGACAAACATCTTTTATCAAGCATTACTTGAGGCACAAGCAAGTGAACTTGCATCTCGTATGACATCAATGTCAGCCGCTACTACAAACGCTGAAAAAATGATTAAAGAGTTATCTGTCGAATACAACAAAACAAGACAATTTGCGATTACTCAAGAAATTATCGAAGTCGTAAACGGTGCTAATTCACTTTCCTAATTGAAAAATCAGTTTAATCAAAAATTTTTAGTTACCTAAAAAAGTACGACTTGTGAATTTTGTAGCCAAAAATTCTCTACATTGAGGAATTGCTTGAACTTGAGGTATTTGAGCCACATTTTGGGCTTGAAAATCCGCAGTATTTTGAGTTGCAGGAGTTTGTTGTGCTGCTGTTGCTTTTTGAGCAGCGGCTTTTGCAGCCTCTTGCTTTGCCATACGGCGTTTAGTAAACATAATATTCAATCTCGGAATACCGATACCCAATACCAAACCTGAATATGCATATCCCGCAAGTTGTGCAATAGTCAAATGGCGTAACGTTTTCTTGGTTGCACTGTCAGCCAATTTGACCATATTAGTATAAGATAACGCTTTGCCTGATTCGTCAAAAGCTTTTTTACCAAGATGTTTCAACAAAATTTCATCTCTTGTTTTCAAGACCGAACCCGTAATCCAGTTCAACGCACCTTTTCCGCTTTTCTTGATTAAAGATTTGTCAAAAGATTGTGCAACAAGTTTTTGAACAAAATTGCCCAATAGCAACCAGTTTGCAAAGCCTAAAATATCTTTAAATGAGGCTTCTTTCAGTTCGTTATCGTTTCTTGCCGATAAAAACCTTGACATAATTGTCACGCCGTAAATAAACTTAAATTGGTTGATTGTCGGAGACAGGCCTTTAAATTGAAGGTTTTTCATCAAGTTTTTAGGATTTCCGATAGTTGCCATAACACCTGCACCGAATAATAAGGCGACGACTGCTTTTTTAACCTTAAATCCGAAAGATTTATCTTCTTCACCACCACCAACAAAGTTGCTATTTCCTGTTTTTAGTTTTGTCAAATACATATTAAGCGGTTGAGCGGAAATACCAACTGCAGAAGCAATACCGATACCTATCAAAGAACGTTTCAAGTTCATTGCTTTCAACGCCTTTAAGAAGACGTTATCCGCAACATCGGTTGATTTTTGGAAGGCTTCAATAACTTTATCTTTTGAGAAAACTTTACCTAATTTATACAAGTTTTCCACAACTGAATCAATAGAATAACGTGAAGAATGAGGTCTTTCCCCCGGTTTTGCGACTATACGATAAGTGTTTTCAAGTCCTGTATCGGAAGCAAGAATTGTTCTGATATTATTTGCAGCCTCTTTTGATAATTTCGAACCGCCTTTTTTAATTTCCTGTTCTAAAATTTTAACGGCATCTTCAACGGAATTGTCACTAAAACCTTTCCAAATATTTGCTTTCGGATTTTTTTCGTCAATTCCTTTCAAAGCCTCATAATTTTTCAAAGTTTCAGTTAAATATTCACGCAACGGATTAGCGGAAGGATTGCCTGCTGCCGCTTTCAACTTATCTGCATAAATTTTACCTTGCAAATCAATGGTTTCAGAATCCGCAAAGATAGAATTTACCTTAACATCGTCTTTTCCTAAATTATAGGCTCCGTTAATACCCGTAGCAAGCATTAAACCTGCCAAAGTACCGTATAAACCAATCATTGAATGGTTTGCGTTACCAAAACCTTCACGTCTTAGGGTTTCAACACCTGCGTTAGCACCACGAGAAAAATCTGTAATTGTTCTTGGAGCAACCATAAAACCTAAGTCAACAAGATTTGCACCCCACGCTTGGTTGGTATCCAAAAATCGACAGAACAAGTCAAATCCACCCGTAAAATTTGGATTTGCAGACGTATTAGCGGTTGTTGCCGTTGTTGGGGGTGTTTGGGTATTGTTTCTTCTTTCTACGTTTGCTTTTCTTAACTGAGGTATATTTAATTGTCTAATGTCGCTTTCGATTTTCATTATTTTACTAACCTTTAAATTTTTCTACTTTAAAAAAGAGTTAAATGTTGCTGAATCCTTTTCCATATATTTTTGGGTAAATGTTGTTGAGGAATTTCTCTGACCGCCTGCCGTTACTGGAGTTTGAGTAGCCTTCATTTGTTGTTTTTTGTTCGTTTGCGTTCTTGTATATAGCGGAATAAAGATACCGAGAGCAATCAAAGAGAACGCAAAGTTACCGAATTGGCACAAGCCACGCAAATTTCTTGCCTTTTTATTTAATGCCTTATCTGTAATCGCAGATAATTCATCTGTTGATTTAATCTTGGTATGCTTAGCCCAATTCCAGAATTTTTTAAGCGGATTTGCGTTAGCATCAACATTTTGAAGTCTGTTTAATAATTTGATACCGTCTTTGTTATGTTTTTCAAGGTAAGTTGCAATACCTTTTGCCGCATAATCACCTAAGAAATAGAAGCTTGAGAAGGTTGCAATATCACGAATTGTACTTTCTCTCAATTCGTTAGAATCTTCAGCGGCTGCAATACGGCTTGAGAAGGTTGCTGCCGAGATAATTCTTGCCTGATCCATTGTAGGGAAGATATTTTTGAATTGGAACAATCTAAATGACGGCTTATCCATAAGCATTGATAAACCTGCAACACCACACATCAACGGAACGGCTACAAATTTTTGGGCAGTAAGTTTTACTTTTTCTTGCGGTGTCAAAATTCTTTCTTGGTCATCATTGTAAATCGGAGCACCTTTTTTACCTGTCAAATGGTGAGTAATCCATCTGTTAATAGGTTGTGCGGCAATCGCCAACGGAATAATCAAGCCCAAACCTGCAATACTTTTTGCATTAACCAAATGTTTTGATTTTGCAAAATATTTTGCCAAATCATCAGCATTTTTGAATTTCGGAGTTTCTTTAACTACTCCTCTCAACACATCATCGGCACTTTCACACAAGTGACCCAATGAACTTGAGAAGAAGCCTTTATCTCCGTTAAATCTGATATTTTCTGCAATACCTGTTTTTCTTACCAAATATTGATATAAATCTGTTTTTGCTGATTTGTCGCCTGATGCGATACTTTTTGCAGTTTCTTTTAATTTTGCAATATACTCTTCATCGTTTGCAAAAATGTCTTTAAATTTCTTCAAACCGCCTTTATCAATATCACCGTCAACACCTTCAACAGAGTCAAACATTGTTTTCAATGTATTAAATACTCTGTCTTCCTGAGTTGCCCCTTTGGCTTCGTTATAATATTTTTGAACCTTGTTAATAGAATCGCTGTTTGCCCAACTTCTAAACATTGAAGAGTCAGAGAATCTGCCCATTACAGGTTTTTGTAACAGATAAGCAACACCTTTAACAATAAAACTCGGAATTATACAGTTGATAAACAAACCTGAAGATTCACGTCTAAAGGCTTCAAAACCACCAAAAATGTTTAATTTACGTTCGTGAGTTTCGTTACCGTTTTCATCTTTTTTCTTTGATCCGATAAAGGTTTCAAAAAAGGTTCTAGGTAGAATTGCAGTTGACAAATCAAGCACCGTAACGTTAAGCATCGGATATTCTTCGCATCGTTGGAAGCCTTTGAGCGTTTTGTTCAATGCCCAATGACCAAACCCCGTGAAGCTTGTTTGATCCTTTTGTTTCAGTCCAACCCTTTTATTTGGGGTATATTGATTGTTTACACTACCTAATTCAACTTTATTTATCATACTTAATTTCTATTTCTTTGCCGAATATGATTTAATTATACTAAAAACACATGTATAACAAAATCCCTGATAAAAAAAAATTGCCCCCTAAAGGTCAAATGTAAAATTAATGTAAAGATAACCTAACGAGTTTTTTCTAAAAATAGAGATTTTTAAATCAAAATTTTTAAATTTTTAGCAAAAAATCGAAAACTTTGAGTGAAAAAGTGTATTTTTTACAAAATTTTGTTTAAAATTAATTGTAAAATTTTGTTAAGATTTTAAATATAAAGACTAAAGTTTTATTAAAAATCTCCGATATACACCATGTGGTTACGAAAATTAAACAATGAAAGAGGTCAAAATGGCAGTAAAAAAAGAAGAACAATTATTTGAATTCACACCTAAGGGTTTGCAAGAAGTTAATTCAATTATTATGGTTTCAAAAAATAAAGCCGTACAAGAGGCTGACATAAAAAATGTTATTCAAATTCTTGACGAAAACGGAACAGACGATATTTCCTGCACGATGGACAAATTCGTTGAAATTTTTGACAAAAACGGACTTGCAGGATTTATTATGTAAGAATTTTGGATAAGTATGAAAAAGTATAGAAGATGTAATTTATTATTAATTACATCTTCTTTGTTTTGATAATGTTTAAAATTTTATGCTACTATAAAACTATGCAAGAATTTAAACATTATACAGTTATGAAAAATGAAGCCGTTGATGCTCTTGAATGCAAAGACGGACTTATTTATGCGGATTGCACGCTTGGCGGAGGCGGTCACAGTGAACTTATATTAAAAAGGATTTCCCCAAACGGAAAACTTGTCGCCTTTGATATTGACCAAGATGCGATAGATGCAGCATCCGAAAAATTGAAGGATTATGACAATTTAATAATAGTAAAAGAATCTTACACAAATATTAAAAAAGTTTTCAAATCTTTGAATATAGAAAAAATTACTGGTGGAGTTCTGTTTGACTTGGGAGCGTCATACCACCAATTAACAAAACAGGAACGAGGTTTTTCGTTTTCAAAAGAAGCACCACTTGATATGAGATTTAACATGAGTTCTGATTTCAGTGCTTATGATGTTGTAAATTCTTACTCGGAAGACGAATTGGTCAAAATCTTTTCAGAATACGGGGAAGAGCGGTTTTCAAAAAGAATTGCAAAAGCGATTGTTACAAAACGGAAACAATTACCGATAAAAACAACGACCGAATTAGCAAAATTAATCATAGATGCAACACCGAGAGTAAAGAGTTCAATTCACCCTGCGACAAGGGTTTTCCAAGCAATAAGAATTGAAGTAAATCAAGAGTTACAAAATGTTAAAGATACATTAGAAAATGTATTGGATTTATTAGACGTTGGTGCTATAATAAGTGTAATAAGTTTTCACTCTCTTGAGGATAGGGTAGTTAAACAGTTTATGAAATATCACTCAACCAAGTGTCACTGCGACAAGACACAAATGATTTGTAATTGTCCGCCCCCGAGGTTAGAGTTAGTAAACAAAAAACCTATAACTGCAACAGAGCAAGAGTTGGAGGAAAATGCACCATCAAGAAGTGCCAAACTAAGGGTAGCTAGGTGCATAAGGTAACAGAACAGAGTTTATTTGGTAGGTAGTTTCGGGAATGAATTTAAGTTCAGCAAGAGTAAAAATAGAGCAAACAGAAGAGTTTAATACAAGCAGATACGGTACAAACGAAATTAAAAGAGAAAATATCGTTATTGACGGAGGTTTTCCGCAAGAAAGACCTTTAACCGTTCAAGAAATGTTTGTAAGAAGAATTAACAAAGCCTTAGGTTTTTGTATTACTGTTGCGATTGGAGTAACTTTCATAAGTTATTACACCGCAATGAATTGTGAAGCGAAATTAAACAAACTCGACAGCGAAATTGTCAGATTGAACGCTGAAAACCAAGATTTGCAATCAGAACTGGACAAATATAAATCATTCAACAACGTTGACAACCAAGTTGAAGAGTTCAAATTATTAAAAAAGGCTGATAAAGTACTTGAAATCACCGCATTAAATACCGAAGGCACAAAATCACTTGTTGCAAATAATAAACCGATTAAAAACAATTTTGATTGGGCTATCGGGTATTAAAGGAAACATCATAATATTAAAATAAATACAAAAGAAAAATATCAGTTGAAAAAACTGATATTTTTTGTGTATCAAAATAATGAATATAAACAGATTCCGGCTCGGATTTCGGAATGACTATTTGGCGAGCCAACCATGATATTGCCTGATACATAAAATTACGCCGTCGGCGTAACAACGCAAACCAACCTAGCAAAAGTTTTATCCTCAGGTAATGTCTGTTTTCTGATTCTTGTGCAAGTATGCCCAACCGACATTTTGCTCAAACTTTCGCCATTCTAAAACTTAGAAAATTTATGCGAACCAAGGGAGTATTTAATTTTCTTGTTATTCAGAATCTGTTTCCTATTTTATAGACTAATTACAACAACTTTTGTTTGAAAAACCCCATACTAAAGTATGAAGTTTTTAGATTTAGATTAAAGTTTTAAAAATAATTGCCGTATATAATAGTAGTTAGGCATGCAGTAAAAGGAAAATTTATGAACAACGATGAGAAGAAAAAGCTTACAGGGGTTTCATTATTTGGTCAAAATGAACAAATTACGGGAACTGACCCGATAGAAGAAATGTTTGCTCTTAATTTGGGTGATTTTATATCTGAATCATTGATTTCTGAAGATTTAGCAAAAAAAATCAGCATTACGGCAAGCAAAAAAGAAAGATTACAAAATCAGCTTTTAGAACTTATTGATATATATTCATCAAAAAATACTCTATGCGTTTTGAATTTTACGCAAGGCGAAGAACAGGCTATTTATACATCAATAGCAAAATCTATTGTTGAAATGATTGAAGTTGAGGCTTGTTCAATTTATCTTGTTAAAAATGACGAAATTAAGCAAGTAGGAAGTTCAAACGACCAAAACGAAACAATAAATCTCTCAATTACCGATTTGTTACATAATGACATTATTGAAAAAGATAATTGCACATACATTTCAATGAGAGGTTCGGCTCTTCCTGTCGGCGTTATTGAAATTAAAGACAACAAAAAGACTGACGAAGATTACACAGATTTGGTAATAAGTATTGCAAACCTTCTCGGTACAACGATTTCCCTACAAAATGAAATCGAAAACGTTAACCATATTCTTGCAATACCTGAAACTACCGAAATCGAACTTAAACAGTCAAGAGCCGAATTGACAGCACTAATCGGTGATTTGTGTGATTATCAACAAAATTTTGTAGAAGCATTAGCAAGTGCGGTTGATAAAAAAGGTCAATACACTGTTTCTCATTCAAGAAACACCGCAAAACTTGCAAGAAGTATTTGTAAAAAATTAGGTCTTAACGAAAAAACAACCGACCTTATTTACTATGCAGGTTTGTTGCAAAACATCGGTAAAATTACCTTACCTGAAAAAATATTTGCAAATAACGGGAAATTATCCCCTGAAGAATTACAAAAAATTCAAAGCCACGCAAACATTGGCGTTAACTTGTTAATGAACATAAACTTCTTATCAGAAGTTGTACCTTATATAACTTATCAAACCGAAAGAGTGAACGGTTCCGGAAAACCTGAAGGCTTAAAGGGCCAATCAATTCCGCTTGGTTCAAGAATTATAGCAGTTGCTGATGCATATTCGGCAATGACCTCAGACAGACCGTACAGAAAAGCAATGCCCGCTGAAAAAGCCTTAGACATCATAACGTCCGAAGTAAACGAAAAATGGGACTCAGATGTTGTTAATGCACTAATTCAAGTGACTAAGTAATCAGTAAAAGAATTTTCACTCATAAGCTAAAAGCGACACCAAAATGTCGCTTTTTTATTATTCAAAACTTTGAAATTTTCTTATTTTGTCTCAATATACTCTACATTTGGAGTATATTCTGATTCGCTTTTGGAAATATTCAATTTATTCACGATATTTGCACGTTTTTTACGGAACAACATATCAACAAAGGCTTCCAAACGAGTAACAAAACCTGCTTCACCTGTTTGTTCGTCAATAGTTAAATTCAACAAAGGTTTGTTAAATTGTTTTGCTCGTCTTGTAATACGTTCCACCATCAATGAATCAGGACCGCAACCAAACGCAGTAATCGTAATTACACCATCAATTTTGTTGTCCTTCATAAAATGACCTGCAGTACCTGTCATTTCGTCTTCATTAGCCCAGTATTTGTCATTACCCAAACTTGTAATACCTTCGTCAAGTTGTTCGTCAGATAATTGTAATGAAGTGCTAACCTGTACGTCCATTTTTTCAAGTTTATCAAAAATCTTCATACAAACACGTTCGTCATAAATATTATATCCGTGACCAACCAAAGCAACAGAAATCGGATATTCCTTAGCCTTGTTTGTTATAACAACTTTACCTTGTAATGCATAACTCAAAGCTTTTGTGTATGACATTCCTGATTTTGTCATAACGTGGAAATTGTTATAACATCTCCAGCCAGCTTTTGAAGCCTTTTTGATTTTTTCCATATCAGTTATGCCGTAAGGTTTTACAGCTTCTGCTAAGAAATCATACAAGCCGTGATTCTTTGCTGATTTGTCCAAAGTTGCTTCAATCATTGTAAACGGTTGTTTTACAACGTTTCTTACCAAATCCGGCAATCCTCTGATTTTTGAACAGTTATAAATCTTGTTATCAATAGATTGCAAAGATGGTACAAAAATTTTATCAACGCCTTTGTTTAACAAATTCAAAATATGCCCAATAAAAACTTTAATCGGCAGACAAGTTTCGGTAACGACAAGTCCTGCACCTGCTGACATTGTTTGCTTTGTCGTAACGTCAGACAATACAATTTTTATACCTAAATCGTTAAAAAATCCGAAATAGAACGGATAATTATTGTAAAAAGACATTGCTCTCGGAATGCCTATAACTTTTTCTTCAACTACATTTGATTTTTGCATGCTTAAATCCCTAATTAAATGTTACTACTTATATAATACTCCAAATAAAATTTTTTTGTCAGTGAGTGACAAATTTATTACAATAAAATATTTATCTTAATATTTCTTCATATTTGAGCAAAAAAAAGCAATTTTCACAAACAAAAATCCTTTATTAAAATATAAGGAATATTTAGGATAATAATTTCTTACAGGAATAGGATAACAAAACAAATCAATAGGGAGGACTGCTCAATGGGTATTGGTGCAGAAGACTACATCGACAAGATGTTAGTACAAAAATATCAGGAAGAAAAAGTTGACAACCATGAAGAAACAGCATCAATGATTGCTCCGGAAGAAATGTTGGGAGCTATGAATGATTACGCTGCAACTCTTAGAAATATGATGGAATTAAGACAACGTTTGAACATTGCCTGCTATGCAATTAACGCACGTTCAGCAAGATATCAGAAATCTATGGGTCAATAAAAAGTTTTAAGTTGAATTGTTCTCTCTTTTAAGCTAAAAGTAGAGAACAAGGAGACTAACGATGGGAAAAATTATCCTGGCTTCTTCTTCTCCAAGAAGAGCAAATATTCTAAAAAAGATGAATTTGGATTTCAGAGTTATTCCGTCTTCGTATGTGGAACCACATGACAAGACGGTTTTTTCTTACGATTTTGTGGAAAATCTTGCATTAAATAAAGCACTTAATGTCGCAAAAAATTTCAGGAATGAGGATTTCACTGTAATCGGTGCAGATACCATTGTTGTAATTGATAACAAAATTTTGGGCAAACCGACTGATAAAAACGATGCCATAAAAACGCTCAAACTTCTGTCAGGAAATACTCATTTTGTAGTTACAAGTGTTGCCGTAATAAACTCAAAAACTCTTAATTATAAAGTCAAATCGACAACTACTTACGTTACTTTTAAAAATTTAACAGATGAACAAATAGAATATTATATTGAAAACTTCAAACCTTTTGACAAGGCGGGTTCTTACGGCTTGCAGGAACTGCCCGAAGGTTACGTCCAAGAAGTTAACGGGGAAGCGGACAACGTAATAGGTTTACCGTCAAAAACCCTAAATGCACTTCTTGAACAACTTTCAGATTAAATCTCTTATTAAACCATGCCTTCTTTGACGGCTTTAACCGCTGCCTGAACTCGGTCATTTACGCACATTTTCTGTAAAATAGAACAAACATGTGCTTTTGCCGTGTGAACACTTACTATCAATTCGTTTGCGATTTCGGTATTACTTTTACCTGCAACCAAGTGTTTCAATACTTCAAATTCACGTTCTGTTAGCGGGATTCTTGCATTGTCGGCAACTTTACCTGAGATTAAATCAGTATTTTCAGATTTTGGAATTGCTTTTAGTGCAAGATTAGCCACCATAGAATCAATCCAGCAAACGCCATTGGAAACATCACGAATAACATCTGCAAGTTTTGCAGGGTCAATATCTTTTAAACAATAAGCGTTAGCACCCGAACTCAACGCTGAAACAACCTCTTCTTCTCTATCATGAGAAGTTAATGCAATAATTTTCACATCAGACGTAAATTCACGAATTTTAACCATTGCTTCAATACCGTTCATCATTGGCAAGCCCAAGTCCATCAATACTACATCAGGTTTCAATTTTTGAATTTGTTTTATACCCTCAATCGCATCTTCACATTCCGCAACAACCTTCATATCGGGATTTGCGTTTAATGCACATCGCAACCCTACTCTTGTTAATTTAAAATCTTCTACGATAACTATTGTGATTTGTTTTTCTACTGGTTTCATTTTATTTTTATCTCCTATCGTATTAATATTAGTAATTTGACCTTGCCTTATTACATACCATAACCTTAAACCTTTAACTTAAGATTACTATTACCCAAGTAGGTAATATTGAAAATTGTCAAATTTTATTTTTCTTATGATATAATTTTTATGTCATAGGGAGATATTTATGTTTAATTTACTATTTAGGAAGAAAGACCAGCACATTGCAAAAGATGCGGAATTGAACCACATCTACGAAGCACTGAAAAAAGAGTATCCGTCAGATAATATTCCGGAACTTCGTAAAAAACTGTTGTCAATGCACATTCAAAAATACGGTTATTTAACTTACCCGTACCAAAAAGCATTGGAAGAATTAACAAACGAAGAAACCTTGTTTGCTCTTGAAGAAAAATGGAAACAAAACAACGTATTTAAAGACGGAAAATTTCATTTCAAAAATAATCAAGTCAGCGTTCTTGCAAGAAATCAGGAGAAAAATTCCGACTGGTTCATAAAAGAAGGTCATGACATAAAATTGTTAAACTTGGCAGCACTCGGAAACGGTAACGAATCTGATGCAACAGGTAAATTTTTTGATTGGTTAAAACAATTATTGATACTTCCGACAGGTAACAAGGAAAACGGAATATATAATACTACAATTTATTTAATTCCGTTCCACCCGAGAGAATTTGGCTGTGCATATCTTCCGAAAAGCAATGAAGTCAGCGAAAAATTAAACGACCCTGAAATTGAAAAAATAACAGGCATGAACGTAAAACAACAGGTTCAAACCTTCATAGAAATGGCTCAACTTGCAGGGCACCCCGTAATTTACGATATCTTGCCGCAAACAGGCAGATTTTCTAAATTTGTACTTGCAAATCCGCAAGTTGCTCGTTGGTACGATATCACGGAACTTCAAAAACAACTTAATGTAAAAGTTGAAGAAGTTGCAGAATTTTTATCAAAAGACCACGACCAAGACGATATTCAAATTGTCAAAGAAATTTATATTCAAAGATTACAAGGCGGTGCGGGCGATTTAAGCCCTGCTTATCAGGAATTGTACAATAATTTTGAAGGTATTTTGATTGAACATAAAAAGAAATTTTCAAATACAATGATGGCACACGGGTATCAAACAAAACTTCACAAACGTGTTCAAGAATTGGTATCCAAAATCCATGACTTAAAACCTGATAAAAAAGGAAGAGCGGAAAGCGACATCACCAAACAGGTCGATACTATCCAAAAACTTATCCAAGAAGGTTTGTGGCCGGCTCCGGGTGGTGCTTGGTGCTCCGCAGGAGTTCCCGTTTATGACGGAATGAGCGAATGCGGCGGATATCCGACCTTCAAACACTATGACTACAAAGGCGATGATGTTACGGCATTTGCAAACCTTGATTGTCAAACTCCGTACTATTTCGTAAACCTTGAAAACGGCAAATACAACGAAGATGTAATCAATTTATTTATAAAAAGTATGAAACAACTTCAAAAAGACTATAATTTTGACGGTTTCAGAGTTGACCACATAGACCACATAGTAGATGAAGTATCAGAACGTAACGGAATTCCGCTAAGCTACAGAGCACCTCGCTATGTTTTGAACAAACTTAACACAACAATGAAAAAAGAAATCCCGTATTTCGCAACTCTTGCCGAATACATGCTTTGGGATAAATATTACAAAGAATACCACCAAGACATGAAATTCAACATGCTTTGGGGAAATGATATTATTTCTCAATTTGACAAAACTCCTGAAAAAATTACCGAAGATAATCAGGATTTGACAAATTACAACGAGAAATTCAAAAAAGGCAATATGCTATCGATTTTGAAAACCTACAACAACCAAGACGGCGAATTTCACTGTATCGACCAATATCCTGCTCAACTCGGAGAAAAAGGTGCGTTGTATAAATGGTTCAAATATAAATTCTTACCCGGCGGGAAATACGCTCAACGTCCGATGATGTACGTTGACGGGGACGAAAGCTTCACGCAAGGCGGAATTGAATACACAATAGGCGAAGAAGTCGGCATGAAACGTTCCGAAAACGAAGAGTTTTTCAAAGCCTTTGATGCGATTGACAGATTTGTCAAAGATAACAAAATTATCAATAACGGCGAAGCAAGAATTATCACAAGCGATGATGACGGCTTTTGTGCGTGGCTAATCACTATGGTTCCGATGAAAACCGCTTATTTGATAGTTTCAAACTACAAATATCCGACAGAAAAAATCATGAAAACCGCTGCAACAGGTGAAAATTACAAAGAAGTCGTTGAAGGTTATTCGGTATTTGACAAAGAAATCTATATTCCGAGCGATTACGATATTGTAAATGAATATATTTTGAAGGAAAAGGATTTTGAACCTCAACCGATGGAAAAAATGGAAAAAATCCACTTTGATAAACTTGACCCATCGGAATACAGAATTTACGAACTAAAAAGACACTAACAAACTACAAGGCTCTCTAAATTGAGAGCCTTTTTTAAGATTTGTAAACTAAAACCGAGAAATAAGTAAATTTTTCACAATCACACTATTTAATATAATTGGTACAAATGGTTAGCAATATCAGCACAACTTCATATATAAAACGCCCGAGTCTTGACGATTTTCTACAATACGGAAGTAAACCAAGACACTTGAGCGATGCTGAAATCAAGGAACTTCAAAATAGCGAACAAATTTTTAGTGATTGCTACCTAACCGCAGGAGTTGATGCTCTAACACGTTCAGAAAACGGGAAAAAACTTCTAAAAAATAATATTTCAAAAAACCCGTATAACCCAAATATAGTCACTTATTCGTTTTATTCACCTGACGGCAAAAAAGAAGATTTTACAGTAAATGTAACTCCTCAAAATTCAAAATACGAAAAATTAAACCGAGAACAGAAAAACGGGACAATCAGGGGGTTGGACCTGTCAGTTGTTGAATTTGAGAAGAAATACAATACAAAACCTTTTATTTGTAAATTTTCAGGACTTTTCAAAAAGTATAAATTTGAAAACTACTTACCGTCAAGATTTTTAAAACTCATAACAGGCATTGAACCTACGACTATTGCGGAAACAGATTTTAATATAAATTTGACAAAGCATAAAGAAGAAGTTTTGAAGCTATTTAAAAGAATGTCAAACGAAAAAGACTATAGTTTTGTTATTATGAACGGGCTGAAAAAGTTTAACGGAAGAAGATTTCACGTTTATGTAATAGAAAATGTCGATATGAATAAACAGGAAATTTCTATCAAAAACAAACGTGGCAATATTACTCAAACAATAAGCTTTGATGAAGCGTTAAAAACCTTTAAATCAATTTCGGGATATTTCAATAAAGACTTAGCCGCAGAATAATCCACAGTGTCACAATATCCATAAAAAATCGGCATACACAAATGCACACCGATTTTAAATTCTAAAAATTTGTTTGTAATTTACTGAGCCAAATTATCAGTATTACCTACACGTTTTTGGTTTTCATGCTTAATAATTTTTCTTGCTCCGAGCACCAAAATCACAATACCTGCCAAAATCATAAAGAAGATTGCCCAACCGCTATATTGAACGTATTGGAGTTTGATATTTGTCGATTCATCAGGTTTTATGTTCCAAGTGTACAAATTACCTTTTGAAGAATCAGCATTGTTATAAAATGCCAAAGCCGGCACCTGAACGCTGACTGACACACTCAAAGGTGTTTTTTCATCTTGTTTTTGTGCATTTTGTTTTGCTGACTCAGCATTGTTTTCTGACTGTTCGTCAGATGTAACCTGTTGTTTTACCGTATCGTCTAAATTTTCGGCAAAATCATTATTAGAAGTATCAATATCTTCTTTGTCCATATATTGCTGATAATACTCAGGATTTAGCCCTTTGTTATCAGACTTTTTAACCGTAGGAGCTGCTTCTGCGCCTTTAACCTTTGCAGAATATTTTGAGGCTTCCGCCGGGAAATTATATGTACAATCTATATTGTATGATTTCGCAAGAAAACTTTTTTTCAATTCCACAAATTTACCGCTTGGCAAATTCGTCACAAATCCTAACGAATACAAATCCAAATCATTTTTTGAAATATCTTTGACCTTCTTGGTTGCCGTAATTGTTGATAACTTTGAATTAAACGCCTTATCAACATTATAAGAAGAATCAAGATATCTCATATAATTATCGTGAATTAAAACAGCTGTCGGGTCGTTGCTATCGGATAAATCTCCCTGGTAAGCAATCGAAGATGCAACCGCAACCGACCTGTCATTATTTATTGTAATTTTGGTATCAATATTTGCACACCCTGACAAAACAGGAACAAGCAACATCAATAACACTAATAATTTTTTCATGACACTCTCCCTCATTGTAATATAAACTATCATAACATATTTTTTACAATAGGCAAAATTATAAAGAATATTTAAGGTATAATAAAACTATGAAAGCAAATGAAGAATATAACGCAATAATCGAAAAAGTAACAAATCTCGGTGCCGGAATTGCTCGCATAGACGGATTTGTAGTGTTTATAGAAAACTCTTGTCCGCAAGATAAATTAAAAATCAAAATAACAAAAGTTAATAAAAATTATGCATACGGCGAAATTTTAGAAATAATTGAACCTTCTCCGCACAGAGTAAAACCGTTTTGTCCGATGTACAAAGCTTGCGGAGCATGCCAATTACAATTTGTGAATTACGAAGAACAATTAAATATAAAACAAGAAATTACCCAAGATGCAATAAAAAATATTGCAAACCTTGATATTGAAGTCAAAACAACGATTCCAAGTCCTGAAATAAAAAATTACAGACACAAAATTCAATATCCGATTTCTCAAACAAAAAATTCCGGAAGAATTTTAGCCGGCTACTACAAACCGAAAACTCACGACATTGTGAATATAAAATACTGTCCGATTCAACCTGAAATTTGTGACAAAATCATTGAATTTATCAGAGAAAAAGCCTTTGATTACGGCATTAAAGGGTTTAACGAGAAGAAACATTCAGGCGACCTGCGACACATTGTAATCAGAAACTCCGCAATTAACGGAAAAAATTTGGTAGTGCTGGTCGTAAATGCAACAAAGATTTTTGAAAGACTAAGCGATTTTGCTCAGGCAATCTATAACAGCTTTGACGAGGTTGCGGGAGTATGTATAAATTACAACTCCAAAAAGACCAATGTAATTTTAGGCAAAAAGACAGAATGTGTTTGCGGAAATGAATTTATTGAAGAAAAGATTTTGGACAAAACTTTCAAAATCGGGGCGGAAACCTTCTTCCAAGTCAATCCGAAAAGTGCAGAAAACATTTTTAAATACGTCAAAGAGTTCATACAAAATAATTGCGAAAAATCTCTCGTCCTTGATGCTTACGCAGGAATAAGCTCGTTTGGAATTTGTGTTTCAAATATTTGCCAAAAAGTTGTCAGTGTCGAAGAAAACACTCAGGCTTGCGAACTTGCAAGACAAGTTGCAAAAGACAACAAAGTTAAAAATATTGAAATTCATAACGAAGATGCTTCAAAATTTTTTGCAAAAGAAAAACGTGAATTTGATGCAATTATCTTAGACCCGCCACGCAAAGGGTGTTCTCATGAGTCTTTAGACAACGCTTACAGATTGTCAAAAAAATATATAATTTATGTAAGTTGCAATCCTGCCACACTTGCTCGTGATTTAAAGATATTGCACGAAAAAGGTTGCTCAGTTCAATCAATTCAACCGTTTGACATGTTCTGCCACACTTACCATATCGAAAATGTCGCAATAATCGAAGTAAATAAATAAATAACTTGCACTTACTTTTTAAGTTTCCAAAAATCTTTGTGGAACATTACAATAAACGGTATAATTTCAAGACGACCGACCAACATATCAAATATCATTATAAATTTTGACAAAGGTTGTAAATGTGCAAAACTTTGCATAGGGCCGACCTTATCCACAAGTCCCGGACCAATATCACCAATCGCAGTCAAGGAAGATGAGAAAGCCAAATTTACGTCCTTTTCAATATACCCCAATATCAGTGAAGATATCGCACACAATCCGAAAAAACAGACAATAAAGAATATTGTTTGGCGAATTACGTCATTTTGAACAACTTTTCCGTCAATTTTAATCGACATAACCGCTTTCGGGTGTAAAATTTTATACAATTCGTTCTTTAAGAATTTGAAAAGAATTATATAACGGGTAATCTTGATACCGCCACCCGCAGACCCCGAACAGGAACTCACAAACATTGCAAAATACAAAACAATTTTTGCATCAAATGACCACATTATAAAATCTTCGTTCGCACTGCCTGTAGAAGTCGATAACGCCAAAGTTTGATAAATTGCGGCAGTAACGGCACGGAACGGCGAATAATCGTGTTGAGCCAATAATATAAGTGTCAAGACCAACGAAATTCCCAAAATTACGATTACATAAAATCTAAATTCTTCACTTTTCCAAAACAAAGATAAATTTTTGCGTTTGATAACTTTTGACTGCAATACAAAACTAGTACCCGCAATAAACATAAAACAAATAATAATCCAGTTTATTGCATTTGAGTGATATCCCAAAATACTTTGCGAATTGGGCGAAAAACCACCCGCAGAAAGGGTTGAAAAAGCATTACAAACCGCATCATATACAGGCATGCCTGCAAGCCACAACAATAAGGCACACAATACCGTCAAGCCTGCATAAATAAACCACAGAGCAGAAGCCGTATTTTTAATTCTCGGGGTGAATTTATCCTCGGTAGGTCCGGGAGATTCCGCAAAGAACATTTGACGCCCCGCAACCGCAAATTGAGGTAAAATTGCCACAAACAAGACGATAATTCCCATACCGCCCAACCATTGGGTCAATGAACGCCAAAACATCAAGGATTTCGGGATATCATACGAGGTTAAAATTGTCGCACCCGTTGTTGTAATCCCAGAAACAGCCTCAAATAAAGAGTTTTCTATAGACATTCCGTACAAAAGATAAGGAATTGCGGCAATACAAGAAATTACAATCCAAGATAACGACACCACCATCAAGGCTTCAGATCTTTTAATATCGTTCAAATTTTCTTCTTCAGAGGTTAGTTTTACACACTTACGGATAATCAGACTTCCTGAAATTGCAATCCCTCCCGCAAGCAAAAACGGATTTAACATTGAGGTTTCATGATAATAAAGAGCTACCACCAGCGGCAAAAGCACCACAGGGCTAAAATCTTTCAATATTAAATTTAAAGCACTTAATATATATTTAAAACGCATCTATATTACCTTGAAATAACTTTTTACTTTGTCCGCATTCTCTGCCTTCGTGAAAATAATCAAAATATCTTGAGATATTAATTTTGTATCCCCTTTTGGAATAATGACACTTGAACGACGTTGAACAACTCCAACAATCGCAGGAGCAGGAAATCTCAAATCTTTGATAAACATTCCATCAAAATCTTTATTCAAAAGGATTTCCAAAACCTCACCTTCACCCTGTTCAACAAGTGCCAAAATATCTACCTCAGTTTCGTCAATATCATTGCGAACCTCGTTGATTGCAG
>SFZC01000209.1 GCA_004558955.1 bacterium
CGGGCGCATAGAAGTTACTCTGTCATTGCCCGCGTAGGTTAACACTTGTTTGTGCATATCGTTCATTACCCGGGTATTGCGTAGCGTTGCCCGGGTGTATGACACACCCGGATGCGTGTGCCTTGCCCGGGCCGCCCATATTGCCCGTGTAAGTATTGCCCGCGTGGAATGTTTACAATTGATTATACATAAAAAAATTTTTCTTTTTCTTGTCAAAATGGGTTGACTTCTTCGTTATTATGTGATAAAATAATACCATAGAAAGGAAGTGAAAAATATGCTGGTGCGTGAAGGGTACTACATTGACGGATGGAAATATAATATTTATAAGAAAGGTAGCGGTTATTTGCTTATTAATGAGAGAAAGATGAAAACGCTGAGGTTTCATCGCCTGCGCGCCTGTCAGCGCTACATCGAGCTGAAAAATGATAGAATAATTGCGGAGCTGTATTAGCCGCTCCACAGCCCGGGCGGCTACATAAGCCGCTCCTATTAAAAAAAATTTTAGAAAAATATTGACTTTTAGAAAAAAATATGTTATAATTTATTTACAGAAAAATAAAGGAGATAAAAAAATGAATCCTATTTTTGTGAAAATTGTTACTGTTATCATCAATGCCTTTATGAATATTATTGGAACAATTGCGATTCCTTATATTGGAGCAGGCGCAATTTCTATGTTGGTTTTGTGGAATTTATTTATAGTAATTCTTACAGTAGATGAGCATAAAAGAACAGAAAGAAAACAGAAAAAACTTATAGAAAAACTTGAGCATTTAAAAGATAAGACGAGTTTTTAATAGATTAAAATATTGGAAAAAGAAGAGAGTCAAAAAATGATTCTCTTTTTTATTGCCCGTGCAAAAATATTTACAGATGTTTGTTAAAAAAAATTTTCAAAAAAGAGTTGACAAATGGCGCAGGTGGGTGTATAATAATATCAGAAATAAGAAATTTGGATTTAAAAAAAAACTTTAAGAGGTGGTAGATATGAAGGAAATTAAATACATAGAAAAAGAACCGCTTTTAGCTTGGCTTGAGAATATGTGCGTTTCTGAAAATATAATTAAAATGATTGCGGACGGAAATATATTTCCAACGGTTGGCATTTTAAAGATCGGTACAGATGATTTCCCCAAAAAGGGTAATGATATTTACTATGTAGATGATGAAATTGAACATGGTACAATTTCCTCTATTTCATTTAAGAATGGAGAAATAGATAGTATAGCTGTAGATTTTGATGGAAAAGATTTTGACGAATTTTATGGGTCTGCATTTGGTGATTGCTTATTCCTTGATGAAGAAATGGCAAAGAACAAGTTAATAAGTGAGACAAAAGCAAAGTTGCGGTTGGGGCGGTAAAATTAGACCTTATTTAATTGAAGAATTTGAACTTGAAGGATTTAAAAAAGAAGTCGGCGACTGCTATAATGGTTGGACTAAAATTTCTCTCACAATGATTGAAAAATAATTAAAAAAGGGGTTGACAGAACCCCTTTTCTTATGCCCGGGCGCCGTCACTTTAGCACGCTAAAGCGTTAAAGTAGTTTCGTAAAAAAACTTTCATTTTCCGAAAATTTCTCTTGACTTTGTCCGCGCGATATGATATACTTATATCAGAAAAACAAAGGAGGCAACGCCCCATGACGAAAAATGAAATGATTACCGAAGTTATCCGCAGATATGGTTTTGAAAATAAATGGACTATTTGGTTCTGTGAGGTTGCAGAAATCCTTAATGAAACCCAGTTACAGGATGCTTTCATTCTCATTGATGCAAATTGCTATTGTGATTGTGAAGAAGATTAAATTTCTTCTTGACTTTCCGCTCCGTGTATGATACAATAATAATAGAAAAAAGAAAGGAACTGATAAAATGATTAAAGCAAATGAAGCAAGAGAAATCACAAAGAAAGCCATTGAAGAAAAAAAAGAAGAAGAAATGAAAAAAATGGAAAATTTTCTTCTTCAAGCAGAAGCGAAAATTAAAAGTAACGCCGAAAAAGGTCAAACAATTTGTTATATTAGCATCCCCGAAGAGTTCAGGTATAATGAATATAAATTCATGGAAGCTTTCATTGAATATGGATATGGTGCGCAACTTGATTCCTTTGATGAAATCAAAATCACTTGGTGATAGTCTGATGCTCCCTTCTATGGAGGTGGGGAGCATCGCCCGGGCCGTTATTGCCCGGGCCGCCATTTAAAAAAGGTCCTTTTCCACTGTCCTTATTATAGCACACTTCTGTCAAGTTTGTCAATAGGTTTTTCAAAAAAAATTTTTTTTGGAAAAAATTCAAAAAAAGTATTGACAGACCACGCGGGATATGGTATAATAATTACAGTAAATGAAAGGGGAACAAAAAAAATGTTCAAAATCGAATTATTAAACAATTATAAAAACGCAGGTCAAAACGCAGAACAGTCTCTTGCATATGCACTCACGGGCGAAATTCGCAAGCATGATAAAGTAGCTTTTGATAAAGGCTCTGATATTCCTGAATTTAAAATGTCTGTTAAATCGGCTCGGTTTACTCTTGCAAGCGCACTCAATGGTGAAAGTTATGAAGAAATGAAAGCTGATTTCTTTAACAGATGCGCCTCTGAAATCTTCGCTTATGTTACTAAATGCGGTGAAGTTTATATGATGACCTCTGAAACCTTCGGCAGATTCCTCGATGCTTTTACTTCCGTTGGCTACTCAAGTTCTAAAAATGGTCATCATAAAATCATCAGAATGAGAAGTGAATCAAAAGAAGTTCTGAATTGGCTTGCGGCACTTAATCATTGATTAAGTGTTATGCCCGGGCGCCGAGGGCGTCCCTTTTTTGGTACATTTAGGGGTTGACTTTCAGAAAGTTT
>SFZC01000210.1 GCA_004558955.1 bacterium
CCAATGCTAGTTTTAGCTGGAGCAGGAAGTGGTAAAACAAAAGTCCTTACCAGTCGTATAGCCTACCTAATCGAAAACGGTGTCAATCCCCAAAACATTCTTGCCATTACCTTCACCAATAAAGCCGCAACAGAAATGCGAGAAAGAGTAGCCAAACTAGTCTACGGAGCCTATAAAATCCAAATTTCAACTTTCCATTCCTTTGGTCTCAAAATAATAAAAGAAAATGCCAGTGTACTCGGTTATGATAAAAATTTCACTATTGTGGATTCTGACGACGTTCTTACCATCATAAAAAAACTAATGAAAGACTTAGATTTAAACCCCAAATTTTATAGTGCCAAGACCATAAGAAATAAAATAAGCACTTGCAAGAATGAACTAATAAATCCCGATGAATACGATAAATTAGAAGCCGATAAAAATATTGTCGAAATATATAGAAGATACCAAAGAATACTCAAAACAAATAATACCGTTGATTTTGACGATCTCCTAATCTTACCCATAAAACTATTCAAACAAAATAAAGAAATATTAGCCCATTATCAAAAACAATACAAATACATCCTAATCGACGAATACCAAGATACCAATGAAGCCCAATATATCCTAAGTAAAATGATCTCCGCCCTACACAAAAACATCTTTGTCGTTGGAGATAATGACCAAGCCATTTACGCCTTTCGAGGAGCCAATTTCAAAAATATCCTAAACTTTGAAAAAGACTATCCAAACTGTAAAGTAATCCTCCTCGAAGAAAACTATCGCTCCACTAAAAATATCCTAAATGCTGCCAATAGTGTAATAAAACACAATAAACAAAGAAAAGACAAAAATCTCTGGTCCAATAATGAAGAAGGCAGTAAAGTAAAATATATCGAAGTCAATACCGATAGAGAAGAATGCCAGTATGTAGGTGAGGAAATAAAAAAACTTGTCGAAAACGGTACCAATTATGAAAACATAGCCATACTATATAGAACCAATGCCCAGTCACGACTTATCGAAGAAGAAATGCTAAAAGATGGCATACCATATAGAGTAGTAGGAAGCTTTTACTTCTATAACCGAAAAGAAATAAAAGACCTCCTTTGCTATCTAAGATTAATAAATAATCCCCAAGATGACGTCAGCCTACTAAGAGTAATAAATACCCCAAAACGAAAAATAGGTGAGAAAACCATAAATAATCTTGTCGAAAAAGCCAGACAAGAAAACAAAACACTTTTTGATGCCATAGATAGCGGAAAAGAATTAGAATTCAAAAAACTAATAAATACCCTTAAAACAAAAAGTGAGAACCTCTCCCTAACCGAACTCGTTGATGTTGTACTAAACGATAGCGGACTAAAACAAGAACTCCAAAACGAAAAAACACTCGAAGCCACTATCAGACTAGAAAACCTCGAAGAATTCAAATCCATAACCAAAAGCTATGAAGAAGACAATGGCGAAATATCCCTCGAAGACTTCCTAAACGAAGTAACCCTCGTTAGTGATGTATCCGAGCACCAAGAAGAAAAAAGCCGAGTAAGTCTTATGACAATACACGCCGTAAAAGGCCTCGAATACGATAACGTCTTTGTAATCGGAATGGAAGAAGAAATATTTCCCCATTACAACTCCCTTCAAGAAGGAGTAGCCTCTGCTATAGAAGAAGAACGAAGATTATGCTATGTAGCCATAACCCGTGCCAAGAAAAAACTATATCTATTAAATGCCAAAAAAAGAATGCTCTTCGGTAATGTCCAATTCAACTTACCAAGTAGATTTATAAATGAAATAGATCCAAAATACATTGAAGAAATAAACAAAAAAACTAATATAATAAATAAAGCCATAAACTTTACCAAAGAAAATATGTTTAAAGAACAATCCGAAACCTATAAAGTAGGGGAACACATAAAACACGAAAAGTACGGAATTGGCGTCATAACCGATGTAGGAAACACAATCCTAACAATCGCTTTCCCCCATCCTTATGGAATAAGAAAACTAATGAAAAATCATAAAAGTATCACCAAAATAACCTAAACATATAATATAACAGGTGATAATATGAATAATCTATTAGTAGTAAATAAACACTTTCTATTAGATAAAACATACACGCCCCCTAACCTTGTTCCCGCAAATAGCATATATAAGGACAATATAACCATTGTAGATTATGTTCTCACAGCCTTTGAAAAAATGAAAGAAGATGCCCAAAAAGAAAACTATCAAATAGATATAATGAGTGGTTATAGAAGCTATGATTACCAAAATAAAATCTATACACGATTAGTCCACGAAAAAGGCCTAAACTATGCCTTTCGCAAAATAGCCAAACCAGGTTCATCAGAACATCAAACCGGTCTTGCCCTCGATTTTTGCATATATAAAGACGAAAAATGCTATATAGAAAACGAAATAACCAGTATGGAAGAAACAAAATGGGTCCACCAAAATGCCCACAAATACGGCTTTATAGTCAGATACCCCGAAGGAAAAGAAGATATAACAGGATACGATTATGAACCATGGCACTTACGCTACACGGGCAAAGACGCATCTAAAATAAACGAACAAAAGATAACCCTTGAAGAATATGTAAGTCAACGAGAATAAAAATTTGCCCAAAACAAAATAAAATGATATAATAAAAACAAGAAGTGAGGTAGTAATAAAATGAGATATTTAATAACATTTTCCTATGACGGTAGTGGTTTTTACGGATATGCCAAACAACCCGATAAAAGAACCATTCAGGAAGAAATAGAAACCGCCTTAACCAAAATAAACAAAGACATAAAAGTAAGTCTAAATGCATCCGGTCGCACCGATGCCGGAGTTCACGCA
>SFZC01000211.1 GCA_004558955.1 bacterium
GTCCCCAGGAAGGATATGGGATGTATATTTACGGGAATGTTTATATGCCCAAACTCCACTAAAAAAGCCACCTTGAAAGGTGGCTTTTAAATTAGGAGGAGGTGGGATTCGAACCCACGGAACGCTCGCACGTTCGACGGTTTTCAAGACCGCTCCGATCAACCGCTCTGGCACTCCTCCGAGCAATCGTTTCAGATGTATTACTATATTACCAATTCAAAACTAATTGTCAAGTACATTTTTATATTTTTTTGAAAACTTGCAAAAAATACCGCTCAAGCCGCCTTTACACAATATAAAACACGAAATTCACCAAGAAATCCGCCACCAACATATATATCGTTGAAAGGATTGCAGCCTGTGTAGTAGATGTTCCGACCTCTCTTGCTCCCCCTCTTGTTTGATACCCTTTTGTAGCACAAACAAGGGCAATCAACGCACCAAATATGCACGCCTTCAACAAACTGATATAAATATCCTTAGTCGCCATCCATGCCCAAGCCGAAGTCATATATCTTGCAGGATTCAAGCTTATTGTAGCCCAAGCCACGAACATTCCGCCCGCAATTCCGACAAACTCCGCAATCAACACTACCATTGGCACCGTAATCGCTGAAGCCAAAATTCTCGGAGTAAAATAATACCCGACAGGACTTATTTTTAAAGTTTTTATTGCATCGACCTGTGAAGTTACCTGCATATTAGCGATTTCCGCAGAAATCGCAGTTCCCGCTCTCGCCCCAATCGCCAACGCAACAAATCCCGGAGCAATTTCTCTAATCATAACAACGGCAATCGTTCCGCCAATATACGCCTCTGCACCTGTCATCAAAAATTCTTTTGATACCTGAATTGCAATAACCGCCGCCGAAATAAACGCAATAACCAAAGAAATAGGCAAAGAGTCAAAGCTGATAACCGCAGCCTGTGACAACAAATTTTTAAACTTTACATTGCCGCCAAACAAGTATTTCAAACATTCTACAAAATTTTGAACGCATAATCCTAAAAAGTTTATCAAAACTGCCTACCTTTACCCTTCCTTATATATGGAATATACCATAAAAAAGCAGATTTTGACAAATTTTGGAATTATTTATGTCGAGCGGTATTGACATTACCTTTCTCGTAATTAATCTTTGAAATAAACTTTATTGCTTCGTTTGACGGAATTGCAAAGCCTATCCCGATATTAGAAATATTATTATCAGGATTATAAATCGACTGACTTATCCCGATAACCTGTCCGTTAGAATTTAGCAAAGGACCGCCCGAGCAACCGGGGTTTATCGCCGCATCCGTTTGAAATCGATTTTTAACGTAATCAATCCTTGAAATTATCCCTTGTGTTAAAGTATTGGAAAACCCAAACGGATTACCGATAGACAGAACTTTTTGACCGACCTTAACAGATTCTGAATCCGCAAATGTTACGGTCGTCAAAGACTTTTTCGGATTTATTTTTATCAGTGCCAAATCTTTATTTTTGCCCATTTGAGCAATAAAATCAGCCTTATAGGTTTGTCCGTTATACAAAGTGACAGAAATCTCCGTAAAATTTTCAACAACGTGAGAGCCAGTCAAAATCAGCCCGTCTGCTGACACAACACAGCCCGTTCCTGCCGAAACTCCGTCTTTTAACTGTGCTTCAATCGACACAATCGCAGGACTTATTCGTTCGTAAACGGAAATTGCCACTTGCTCATCTTTTGAAAACTCGGCATAAGTAAGGCTTTGCGGAGCAAAAAACACACTTATAAGAAACATTACTAACAAAATTTTTCGCATAAACATTCAACCTCTTATTGTAAGATTAGTACATTTTGGGAGTAAAAATAAATAGCCGTATCAATATTTCAAGGATTAGTTCTTGAAAATATTAAAATATTAATGTATAATTCAGGAAACAATCGTTTGACATTACAATTAAGGAGAAAATTATGAGAATTGATTTATTCAAACAAGCATTAGAAGAAAAACGTGCAGTAAAAGTTATTGCAGGTATTGATAATTTTGATATTGAAAACATTAAAAAAGTTGTATCATCAGCAGAAACAGCACACGCAACAGCAGTAGATATTTGTGCAAGAGAAGACATTATTAAAGAAATCCGTTCAATGACAGATTTACCTTTGTTCGTTTCTTCAATTGTACCGTCAGAATTGGTTAAAGCAGTTGACCTTGGTGCAGATGCTATTGAACTTGGTAACTTTGATGTCTTGTACAAAAAAGGAATGTCTTTTGACGTAAACGAAGTTTTATCTTTGGTTCAAGAAACAAAATCTTTGTTAGGTGACAGAGAAGTGTTCTTCTCAGTAACAATCCCTGGTGAAATTTCAACAGCAGACCAAGTTGCATTGGCAGTTAAATTAGAATCAATGGGCATCGACCTAATCCAAACAGAAGGTCACTACACAACAGAATCTAACATGACAGGTGTAAGAGCTTTGATGGACAGAGCAGAATTGACATTGGCAAATACAGTTGAATTGGTAAGAAACGTTGAAATGCCGATTATGACAGCAACAGGAATTAACCCTACAACTGCACCGTTCGCATTTGCAGCAGGTGCTTCAGCAATCGGCTGCGGTTCTTGCGTAAACAAACTAAACTCAGAAATTTCAATGATTGCAACAGTTTCATCATTAGTTGAAATTGCTAACAAAAATGCAGTAAAAGTAAGAGAATTAGTTTAATTCTAAAAGAAATTGAAAACTTTACAAAACACCTCTAAGATTTAGGGGTGTTTTGTTTTGAAAAAGCAGTTTTTAAAATAGGACTTGAACAGAAAAATTTTTATGATAGAATAATTTGTGTTAAGCCTTGGTAGCTCAGCTGGATAG
>SFZC01000212.1 GCA_004558955.1 bacterium
CGCCGCCCGAATAGCCGTATAGATAAGGTTCGGCATATGTTCCACAAGTTAGCTTAACAGCTTGCAAAAGTCATATAAAATGAGATTTGAAAGGATTAGCAAATGCAGAAGAAACTGCATTTGCTAATTTTGCTTGTAATTCATCTTTTTGGCTGTCGTTTAATTCAATACTCAATTTTGCTTCAATATATGGCATAATTCTCTCCTTTATTTAAAACGCTTACAACAATTTGTTTCATAATTTCCATTTCTTCAGGTTTGCTTTCGGCTATCAAAAGAGTCAAAGCAAAAAGTGTTCCGTTATCGATAATTGGTAAATTATTTTTATAGAGCATATTGTTTTTATTTAAGAAATACAAAAAGCAACTTGCTGCAATACGTTTATTCCCGTCAGAAAATGAATGATTTTTTGTTATCAAATATAAAAGCATTGCGGCTTTTTCTTCTAATGTCGGATAACAATCATTCCCGCCAAAAGTTTGGTAAATCTGATTAACAGAACTTGCAAAACTTCCGTCTTTTGGGTTTGCAAAAACATCAGATGCAAATTCTGATTTCATTTTATCAATGACTTTTAAAAATTCGCTTTCAGAAATAACAACAGCTTCTTTTTGAGTAACGCCTTTTGTATCAAGGGTTTTGTGATCAAAGTTGTCTAATAAATCCAAACCTTTGGCAAAATTATCTAAAATGTTCGCAACATCTTGCGCTTGGTCAACTGTTGAAATTTGGTTTTGAATACTTCTTGTTAAAAGGCTTACGGTTGATTGTAGAGTTTGAATTTTACATTGTTGATCCTTCAACATTTTTTCATTGATAACATAACCTTTAGTAAGATATTCTTTTAATGTATTTGTCGCCCAAATACGGAATTGAGTTGCTCGAGAAGAATTTACTCTGTACCCCACAGAAATTACTGCATCAAGATTGTAAAATGCAATTTTTCTTGAAATATCTCTATTACCTTCTTTTTGAACTATTTCCAAAATGGAAACAGTTGCGTTTTTATCCAATTCGCCTTCATTATAAATATTATTTAAATGTTTATTTATTGCCGGTGTTTTTACTCCAAACAATTCAGCCATTTGTTTTTGCGTAAGCCAAATAGTATCGTTTTCAAGTTTTGTATCAAGTGAAATTGAGCCGTCTTCGCTTGTGTATATTACTATTTCGCCTTTTTGAAATTGATTTTCCATTACTCAATTATATACAAAATTTTTAAATAAATCTTGTTATTTCCTCATACACTTTATCATAATTATGATTAAATCTAAAAATTTGCTCTGCTAAATGTAAATGAACAAGATTTTGCATACTGTTGTGATTTACTCTTCTTGTTAATTTTGAATAATCTTTTTTAAACTCCAGCATATCTATTTTGGAAAATGGTTTTTCTGTATGTTTGTGTAATAATTTTTTCTTTGAAATATATGTTTGTCCATTGTAATAATACATAAAATTTAAAACACCCACAAAATTTCTCTCGCAGGGTATTTTCGGACTTTTATTAAACAAAACCTTTAATTCTTTTAATTGTTTATTGTAAATCAGCTCTCTAAAATATGAATAAAATCTGCAAATCACAGGTTCTTTTATTCTCAATAACCAGCTTGCTTTTATGCTTGGAATTTCACAGCTAAAACATCTAATTAATAATTTAATTTCTTCTTTTTCTCTATATTCAAAAAACAACGGCAGAGGAGCTTTTCTTTCAACTTCCTTGTAAAAATAAATCAAATCCTCTCTAACAGTCAGCTTATCTTCACTGATCAATTCATTGAGGATATTTGAAACCTCTTTTTCATCAAGCATTAAAATCGGTGCGATTTCTGATGCTGTAACTTTATTCAAGCGTTTGCATAATTTTAGAACCTTATTCTTCATCAATAACTCCTTTGATTATTTCTTCTGATATTTGCGTTAATTTATTTGTTTGTGCTAATTGCTCCGACTTTGCTATTATTTTTACAACTTGCCGGAATTGTAGATTTCTGCTTGCAACATATTTTATGGCTTTATTGCAAAAGTTTACTTCAGATAAGGTTTCAATAATTTCTTTAAAATCGTCCTTGGATAATTTTTCAAACTTTAATTTTGCAAAAATTCTATCGTTAATATGTCCGTATTTTTGGAGTTTTTTATCAGCTAATTCCATTCCAACCAATAAAATAGGGATACTCAACTTATCGTGAATATCCCTTAAAGTTTCTATTGTATGTCGGTTTGAAAACAGATAATCAATCTCATCAACAACAAGTATTTTCGGATTATGCTTTAAATCATCTTCTATCTGTTCAAATAACCTCTGTGAAGTATAGCAAGGAACTTCATCAAGCTCTTTTACAATTTCCGTTAATAACCATTTGGGCGAAATATTGTGATTACACCTTATGTAAATTGCATCATTATTTGTAACCCACCACATTATTGTTTGTGATTTGCCAAGCCCGAATGTTCCATAAACAAGAGCCATTTTTGCCACATTTGACGGTGCTTTTTGAAGATTATCCATTAAGGATATAAACCGTTTAACATTTTTTGTTTTAATTAGACTATTTCTCATAGATAATTTTAAATTCCTCCGATCTTATGTACTCACTTAACCATTGCCTGTCTTCATTACCGATGCACCTGTTTTTCATATGCCACTCATAGCGTTCGTAGTTATCTTTAAATATTGGTCGCTTTCGGTTTTGAACATAGGTTTCAGGTTGTTTTGTTTTTTCTTTTTTAATTTCTTGTTTTTCAATTACAGGTTGTTCAATTATTAATTCTTCTTTTGAAATTTCTGCATCAATAAGTTTTGATTTTATTAAATCAATATCCTCAA
>SFZC01000055.1 GCA_004558955.1 bacterium
ACTGTCCTGCATTATAACGGGCTTCTCCCGATAATTTATGTTGCGGATAATAATTGATTAACTGTTGGTAAACTTTCAATTCTGATTTTTTATCGCCCAAATTTTTTGCACACATTGCCTGACGGTATAGTGCGATTGGTTTTAGTGAAGATACTGCGGCGACTTTTGAAAATAAGAAGTACGAATTTGAATAATTCTCGTTTTCATAATCTCTTAGTGCCTGTTTATAAACTTTGATATTCTTTGCTTCAGGTTGGTAAATTTTTGAAAAAGTTACGCCTATTCCCAAGCAAATTATTAATATAAATATCCCTCTGGTTACATTTTTAAAATTAAACATGCCAATATTTTATCAAAATTTATGAAATTAGAAAAATTTTTATTAATTATTTACATAATCGTCAATTTTGTATTGTCTGTTTTATAATATATAAAGATTGAAAAATTATTTGAAAAGGAGCAAATAAACAAATGCCAAAATGGGAAGCGGGACTGATAGCACTTGTTGTAAATATAATTTTAGTAGCAATTTTATTTAAAATTATAAATATAGTTGATGTAAATATTCGCAAAAAATTGCAGGCAAAAGAGATTGATGCACCGATGTTGCGTTTTGTTCCGGTTTTGATGAAGTTGTTTAAAGGTATTGTTTTATTTATTGCGTTTACGGGGCTTCTTCAAAGTCAAGGCTATTCGGTATCATCAATTCTTGCAGGTTTCGGAATCGGGGGTATTGCAGTCGGTATGGCGGCAAAAGATGCTTTGGCTAATATTTTCGGTACTTTTGAAATTCTCTCCGACAGGGTTTATAAAATTGGTGATTATGTAAAAGTGAACGGAATTGAAGGTTTTGTCGAAGATATAAATATTCGTTCAACCAAAATTCGTGATTTGGATCATTTTTTAACGAGTGTTCCGAATAATATTGCGGCAAATGCCATTATCGTAAATGTTTCTAACGCACGAAAAAGATTTCTCAATATTACGTTTGGTGTTACATATTCAACAGATAATGAACATCTTGCACTTGCTCAAACAATTCTCAAAGAAACTGCAATTTCTCACAAAGAAATTCATAAGGATTTCACTGTAGATGTTCATGATTTGGGAAACAGTTCAATAAATATCAGATTTAGAGGTTATGTCAAATCAGGGTCTTATGATAGATTTCTCAAGGTTCGTGGTGAATTTTTGACGGAAATTATCAAAAAATATCGAGATTCGGGAATTGATTTTGCGTTCCCATCTCAATCAGTTTATATAGAAAGCGACAATTCAAAAATTGAAAATTAAAATTATTGCATTAGGAAAAATTAAAGAAAAATTTTTGAAAGAGGGTATTGATGAATTTACAAAACGTCTTACTCCTTATGTTCCGATGTCGATTGTCGAACTTAATCCTATTGAAATTAAAGATGAAAATTTGACCGAGAAAATTTTACTTGAAGAAGGCGAAAAGATTTTGTCCTGTATAAAACCGCAAGATTATGTAATAACTATGGAAATCGGCGGAAAGCAAATGTCGAGTGAAGAGTTTTCTCAAAAGTTAACTTCATTAATAAATGACGGAACTCAAGAGGTAGTTTTTGTAATAGGTTCGTCTTGCGGAATTGGAAAGAATGTCTCACAGCGTGCGGATTTCAAGATGAGTATGTCAAAAATGACCTTTCTGCATCAATTTGCACGATTGATTTTAGTGGAACAGATTTATAGAGCGTTCAAAATAGCAAGAAACGAGCGTTATCACAAATAGGAGCAGTGTTATGAATTTCCAAGATATTAGAGAAGATTTGTCATATTTTATCGGCGGGGTGGCTTACCTTGCAACGTATTTTGTTTTTACCGCAGTGTCAGCAATTTCTCGGAGCAGTAAAGATATTTCGGGGTGGTATTTGTTAATGGTGTTTGTGATTTTGACCATTGCTTGCTTTATTTTTTCAATATATATGGTAACAAGAGCGATAAAATCCGTAAAATCAGGAACTTCTCAAAAACATAGCTATCCGTTTTGGATTTCTGTTTGGAGCGATTTGGGATACCTTGCAATGGCTTTCTCTGTGTTAAATTTGTTTGGGTAAACTTATCCTTGCTATTTCTTGGTCTTGTTAAATCTCAAAAAAAATGATATAATCCGTATATCAACAGAAGATATGGAGAGTTTTATAATGGCAGAATATGAATTAAATTTATCGTTGAAAGAGTTAGAAAAAAGAACCAATAAAGATTACTTGGTTACGAAAAAGTTTTTAAAGGCTGATGCTCCCGAATATTTGGCATTGGCGGAAGGTGACAAAATCGCTTTGAAACATCTTTGCAAGGCTGCTCAAATCCTTGAAAAAATAAATATGACGATTGATTGCAAACACAATCTTCCGTTTAAAGAATTTTTGGAAAGTGAAATCGCAAAAGGTAATAAACAGGCAAAGCTTACGAAAATTTTATTTGATGCACAAAAAGGTGTAAATGCCATTGATACTATGTCAACTCCAATAAATTTGATTAAAGGTGTTGAAACAAAACTGGGCAAAGGTGTTTATCCTGAAGATTTGTCAAAAGAGGAATTTCACGCAGTTCTACTCAGAATGTTGAAAGACGGCAAAATTGATGAGGTTAAAAAGATTTTAACTCAGCGTTCTATTGTTGTCAGAGCGGCTGAAGATTTGGCGGGAATTGATTATGTCGATTATTTCCACCAAGATTTTTCAAAAATGGCAGATGAACTTGAAATTGCCGCAAAAACTTCAACAAATGCTGATTTTAACGAATATTTGAAACTTCAGGCAAAAGCACTGAGAACGGCTGATCCTATGTTAGATGCTTATGCCGATAAAAAATGGGCGGAACTTCAAGATACACCGCTTGAATTTACTATAACAAGAGAAAATTATGAAGATGAAATGACAGGTACTATCGTTGAAAATGAAGAGCTGTCAAAAGCGTTGGCAGATGCAGGTATTTCACCTATTCCGAAGGACTTTTTGGGCGGTAGAGTAGGTATTATAAATAAGGCGGGAACGGAAGCTCTTATGGCAATAAAAAAATATCTTCCGACACTTGCTGATAATATGCCTTATAAAGATGAATATACTCAAACGATTTCGGCTGATACCGATGCAAAACAAACAATGGTTGATGTTGATATGGTTATGGCATCTGGTGATGTCGGTGAATATAGAGGTGGGATTACTCTTGCCGAAAACTTGCCAAATTCTGACAAATTGTCATTGACGATTGGTGGCGGAAGAAGAAATGTTTATCACCGTCAAATCAGATTTATCAGCGACAAGAAAAAACTTCAAGAAAGACTTGATGCAATTTTGGATAAAGAACAACATCAATATTACCTTGATGAGGCTGACCACTGGTTCACAATCGGGCATGAAAACGCTCACTCTCTCGGTCCGAAAGAAGGTAGCGAAAAACTTGGCAAATACAGAAATATTATTGAAGAAAACAAGGCGGATATGGGTTCTTTGGCATTTGTTGACTTGTTGACCGAACTTGGAATGTACACACCCGAACAAAGACTTCAAATTATCGTGACAACTGTTGCCGATAATTTCTTGAAATCAAAACCGACAATGTCACAGGCTCACAGAGTTCGTACGGTAATGCAAAATAACTACTTTGCACAACGTGGCGGTTATTCAATTACTCAGGACGGAAAAATCCATGTAAATATTGATAAAGTCGTTCCGATTGCAAAAGAAATGTTGGCTGAAATTATCAGAATTCAGATTGACGGTGATTTTAATAAGGCCGAAAAATATGTCAACGATAATTTTGTTTGGTCAGATAATATGGAACTTATTGCTCAAAAATTGCAAAAGGTTTCAAAAGCCTTGAACGGAACTTTGGAAACCGAACTCGCAGATAAATTGTTGCAGTAGGTTGTAACGAAGGCATTTTAAAAGGTTTAAAAAAGGAGCTTAATTGCTCCTTTTTTATTCATGTCGGTTGTGCATACTTGCCCAACGCTTAAAATACTGACACTGCCTGTTAATACTACCATTAAAAAAGTAGGTCGTGCCACGCAGATGGTGTAATTAAAATTTTATATAACTTTACAAATTCGTTTAATTTTAGCAAATTTTTTAGGGAAAAATCCTTTATAAAAATAAGGGGAAAATAATGGTTTCAGTAAATAGAATTGGTATGCAGGCATTCAAGGCTATGGGAGTAAATCCGGCAAAGAATTTGCACGGTATAAATCCGTCAACTGTTATTGACGGGGAAAAGGTTTTGCTTCCGAGATTTTGTTCTGAGGAAATGCAAACTGCGGTTAAGATGAATAAACAGGTCTTGCATGGGTTGCGAACTCCAAATTCTAGAACTTACTCAAAAGCGACTGCAGAAGATTTAAGGCGGCTGACTTCTGATACTCTTGAAGACAGTTATTCCCGTGTAGAATGGACAAATCCGAAGGACGGAAAAGTTTATAATATTTTAAAACAAGGTGAAACAAAAGACGGTAAGGTTGCTGTCAGAATTTTGGATAAAGATGGTGCGTTTGTAAAAGAGGCGGAATTAACTCCGAAAATTATCGGGATTAATGATGATTTTACAGGTTTTAATGAATATGTATGTTATGGAATGTCACATGGTAATATGTGCTTGACTTATGCAAAAAGAAACAACCCGTTTGCAAAGTATGTAACTTTTGATACAAATACTTCTCAAATTGCAAACGGTCATGAGCTTGGCAAAATTAACGACTATATAAGTAACGGCGGAAAATTGGATTATTTGTCTTGTTCTTATGGTAATGATGTTACATTAAATAAAAAATTTATAATGGACGAAACGAGTTTGGCTCGATTTGCCTTTGACAGACCGTATGATGAGGTTATTGAAAAAACTAATGCAAGAGTTTTAATGGCTGGCAGTAATTATAATAAAGGTGTTCACGTTGGTTCTGTCAACGAGTTATCTAATCGTTATTTGGTAATGAATAAAAATGTCGAAGGGGTTGGGTCGATAAATCCTAAAACCCGTAGAATTTCTGATTTTTCTTTGTCACGAAATTCCGAACTGACACAACACTATGAGGTGGGAGAATATTTTCCGCAAATTACTCCAAACGGTTTAAATATTACGGGACTTTCGGGAACGGATGTGGGATGTAATACTCCGTTATTGAAAATGTTGCAGAAAAATCCGTTACTTGGTAAGTCTGTTGAAAAAGTCGCAAATTTAAAGAAAATGATTGAGGCTCGAATTGCTGAATTAAGACAGCAACATTATAAAGTTCTTATGCAGGATAAAACTACACCGTTTGCCGAAAAGATAAAGAAAATACAAAAAATTGATGATGCAAAGTTTGTAAATGAACAAAGACGTGCAAAACTGCTGGATAGTATGCTGGGCTTGAAGGAAAATGGTGGCGTTTACGCTGCTAATTTGGAACCGATTTCGGGAACTTCTTTTTCAACACCCGTAAGAACCGCAAAACTTGCCCTGAACGATATGCTGGAAGGTATTTTGTAGGAAACGGTGTCCTTCTGAAACGTTTATAAAAATAACTGTTTTTCATATAAATGAAGTATGATGAAGAAATTTCTATATGCTATTCTAATTTTAATCAGGAGGTAGTATGGCAGAAGAAATGGTAAGAAAGAGAGTTTTTTTTACGGTGTTAGGACTTTCTTTATTGATGAGTTATTTAGTAGTTAGTTTTAATAATATAGCACAATCAATTACTCTTGATGCTTCAAATAATCCATATTCAATAAACAGTAATGGTAGTGTTTCCTCATTTAATTATAAACCTGAAGTTAAAGCTGTTGTTCCTCAAAAAGTAGTTACAGAGTCTAAAAGTATAGAAAATGAAGAATTAACTAAAAAACAAGATGTTGAGTTTGCGGAACCAAAGGAAGTTGAAGTTGTTATTAGTCCACAAGACCAAGCCTATCTTGATTATAAATATAATTTTATGCAAAATGGTGCTAAACATGTTGAAAATGTTTGTAGAGATTCCTTTGGTTTTGCCCTTTTAAAAGATTATAATAATAAAATTTACGTTATAAAAACTTTAGAGGGTTCTAATGCAGAGCTTAGTGGCGTTAGTATAGGAGACCAAGTTGTAAAAATAAATAATAAAAAATATAAGACTTATAAGAAAAAAACTACAGACCAGATTATGAATATGATTACAAGTCAAAATAAAATAGCTTTAGTATTAAAATCTATAACAGGAGATAAAAAACAAGTTTCATTATCTAAATCTAATGTTTGTTTCTCTCAAACGAGTTATGATGATATCTATACTTCCTATTGGCAACAGTTATTTCCTGACGAGAGTAATATATCCGAAAGTTTAGCACTTTATAATGAAATGAGTTTTATTCCATTTTCAGGAAGGTTAAGTGCTGAAATCTCTAAACAAATTTCTTTTTTGCAATATTGGAAAAAGAAAGAAAAAGTATTTTCTAATCAATATAAAGCATGTCTCGTATCTAGTTTTACTAATGATGCTTTCCATGATTGCGTGAAATTAGCAGTAACAAAAGATATTGAGGAAATTCGTCATGAAGAAAACATTGCGTTAGAAAAAGAAAAAATGGAATCTCAAGAAAGAATGCAACGTTGGGGTGTTTATGCTTCAGTTATGAACTCAATGGCTATATTCGATCACGCAAACGCTTTAAGAAATCAACATGTAAATGTAAACCATTCAGGTAATGTAAATGTTAATCATTCTGGCTCTTTTAATGTGAGACTAGATAAGGGTTATAATTGGTAAGAGTACCTTTTGCTAGGCTCACCAAGATGTCTTTCCGGACAAGCACGGGCAGAGTGCGTAACGAACTGAAGGCACGCTTAATGCGAGTGCGAAAGATACGGAACCTGTTTATAAAGACTGTACAACTCCATTATTACCGCATTACAATTCTTCGGGTGGTATGTGTTTGAAATCTTTTCTGATGATTTCGCCTTGTTTGTTGTAGGTTTCTTTTGCTTTTGCACCTTCGTCGTAGGCTCGGACTTCTATATAATTATTTCGGTATTTTTCGTAATTCTTACTTGCGGGAACGTAATTATTTATTGCTTCAGTGTATAAATCGGCTTCCGCTTTTAATTTCGGGTCGGTAATTTTTCCGAAGCTTTCCCCGAGTGCTTCCATTTCTTCCCCTCTTTTTCCACCATTTCTGGCATCAAGGAAATATTGCCAACCGTGTTCGACTTCGTGGCGTGCAGTTGAAACAAATGTAGCTTTGTTTTGGGCTTTCCATTTCTTGCTGAATAAGATTTTTCCGTGACTAAATAGTCCTGCCCAAGTTATTTCTTCATTATTTTTAGGTTCGTAATCCAATAAAATTTTATAGCCTAAGTTGTCAATTTTTCTCTCTTTCATAAATCTTTCTGTCAGTGGAATACGGGCTTCTTCTATCGGTAAAATTCTGAACCCTAAAAAGGTGTCATTTTTCGGAAGTTTTACTTTTTGTCCTTTTATAGAGTTTTTTATCACGTTAAAGTCAGTATTAACGAGATATTCAAGGTGTCTGACAGGGGTGAATTTATCAATAATATTGTCAATTATTTTATGGTACTGGGTGAGGCTGTGCAAAAATTGACCGTTAATATTTTTGAGATTTTCGTTTCTTGTGATTGTTAAAGTTTTTGTATTTGTCAGGGCATTTTCCGCAACGTAATTTTTCTGAGTTTTTCGGAAATCCAGAGAGTCGTTCTTAATTCGTGTTTTTGAAGTTTCTTTTGAAGTTTGCGATACACATCTATAAGTTGACGTTTTAGGGAGTATTCTTTAATCGTTGTGGTATTGACAAATTCATCCTGTGTAATTTGTCCTTTTGAGTATGAGTAAATTCTGTTTCTTAGCGGTTTGTTTTTATCGTCAAGACATCTTTCAATAATTTTTCCGTCTTTATCACGAAAAGTTGTGATACTTTTGCAAAGCTTTCCTTTCTTTCCGATAAGCACTTCTTCTATCGTTTGCGGAATTTGTGTTGAAAGTCGGATTGCTTTTCCCGTGTATTGTGTAAAGGGGATAATTGTTTTTGAAATTAAATAGTAACTACTTTTCATACCTGCTATTTTAACACTTCGGAAAAATATTTTTTGCTATTTGTAAAATATATTTTTACGGTTATTATTAATTGTATGAATTTGACAAGTAACGAAAATATAGATGAAGTTGTAAAGCTTTTGCAGGACGCAAAGCAACCGCAAAGCGAGTTTGTAAAACTTATGGATAATTTTAAAAATCCGTATTTGGTACTCATTGCGTGTATTTTGAGCCTGAGAACAAACGATAGAACGACTTATCCGGCTACTTTGCGAATGCTTGAACTTTCCAAAACTCCTGAACAAATGATGAAAGTAAAAGAAGAAGATTTGGCGAAAGCGATTTATCCTGTCGGGTTTTATAAAAATAAGGCGGGGCAAATTATTGAACTTTCCCGTAAAATTGTTGAACAATACGGTGGACAAGTTCCAAACTCGATTGAGGAGTTGTGCAAATTCAGGGGTGTCGGGCGAAAAACCGCAAATCTTGTGATGACTTTAGGTTTTGGAGTTCCTGCAATTTGTGTTGATGTGCATGTCCATAGAATTTTTAATCGTTTAGGTTATGTCAAAACAAAAACTCCTGAAGAAACAGAATTTGCACTAAGAGAAAAACTGCCGCAAAAACATTGGATTCCGATAAATACTTTGCTTGTGACTCACGGTCAAAATGTCTGCAAGCCGATTAATCCGAAATGTGAAATTTGTCCGATTTCTCAATACTGTGCAAGTGTAAAGTAATTGATGTTTTGGAAAATCTGTGATAAAATTGCTCCATAAAAAGGGGGATTTATGGAGATATTATCATTATTAATAAGTTTTCTGTTGTTCTTTGCTCTTATCGGGCTTGGAATTTGGGTCAGTATCCTGTCTAACAGTGTTTCTACTCTTGAAAATAAGATGAAACGTTTGACAAAAGACGGATTTATTGAACGAAAAGACAGACAGATTAATGTAAAAGAAATTTTAGACCCTGTGAAAACGGAAGAAAAGCCTGTTCAATCGATTGAACCTGAAATTATAGAAAAGGTAACTCCGCAACCTGAATTTGTTGCAGAAAAAGAAGTTTTACTTCCGAAGGCTGTTGTGAAAGAGATGTGTTCCGAGAAAAAGAAATCGGATTTTGCGGGAATATTTCTCGGGAATATTTTCAATAAAATCGGTGCTTTGGCAATAATTATTGCTTTGATTATATTTATAAAACTTGTATCACCTTATATAATTATCACTGATACGGTAAAAATTGTACTTGGATATCTTCTTGGTGTCGGTTTGCTTTGTGGCGGTTTGAAATTGCACAAATCGGAAAAAGTTAAAGCCTATGCGGAAGTGCTTACGGGTGTTGGTTTCGCCGCTTGGTTTATTACGACTTTTTGTGCAAATTATTTAAACGTTTTTAATTCAAGTGTTGCCTTGATTGTCGGCGGATTTATTTTGCTTACGGTTTTGGGCTTCTCTCATAGTATGAAAACAGTATCACTCCTTGTAATTGGTTTGATTGGCGGTTATTTAACCCCGTTTATGTCACATTCTCCAAATAGTGTAGTGTTTGTTTATCTTACTTTTTTGAACGTCATGGCATTAATATACACCTTGAAAAATCCTAATACAAAATGGGTAAATCCGTGCAACATTATCCTGACAATGTCGGTATTTTTGTTTGGAAGTGTCTTGGGCAACGGATTAAGCGTTTGGTATCTCGTAACCTTATGGGTAATTTATGTCTTTTATGATTTGATTAGGGACAGAAATTCTCTGGCTGATAATGCTACAAGTATATTAAATTATATCTTCTTGGCATTTGTAACTTTGACGTTATTTAAAACTTCCACAACTCAAGTCGGTGTTATGTACGGTTTGACAGGATTGGTTTATGCGGTATTGGCTTATTGCAATAAACATTTCGGAAATCTGTTGTATAAGCAGTATGAACATTATGTATTGTTGAACGTTTGGTTCTCAATATTGTTTACCCTGAATGATACTTACAGTGTGATAGCGTGGACATTGATTGCTTTGATATTAAGTTATGCTGTTAAAAAAGATAAATTAAGTGCCGTTAAACATTATATTTCTTTCTATGCTTTTTCTGCAATGCTGGGAGTATTGTTGGCTAAAAGCGGTTCCGGGGATTATTTGTATAGGCTTGATTATTCTCCTATCGTAAATTATAGAACCTTTTTGACCTTTATTCCTATATTGTCATTCTTCTTGGCTATTCGCCACTTGAAAGAGAAGGAAACTCAGATTTGCGATATTTTGAGATTTTTTACCCTTACGCTTTTATACAGTTGGTTAATGGCGGAAATTGTCGGAGTGTTCCGCTTGTTGATGAACGGTCAATCCGCTGAAATGATTGAAAGTTACACTTGGTCGGTTGTTGTTGTCGCAACTTTTGGGTTTTCGCTAATATTCAGAAGTGTTGCAAAGAAAGTAAATTCAATGCTTTTGGCGGTTGTTGGTGCTATTTTCGGAATTTCTGCGGTTACGATGTTGTTTTTAACTCAAATCTTTAGCGGTGTTTCACTTCTTCCGTTTATTAATTTGAGATTGATAGCTTACGGAGCAGGTATTTATTGGGCTTATAATATGGCAAAAGCTTACAAATACGATTTCTTTAAGTATTTGGCGGTAATTTTCGGGTTCTTCTATTTTTGGAAAGAAGGCAGAAGTGTTGACGAATTTTGTAATATCGGATATGTAACAACGGTTTGCTGGTTGTTGTACTCAGGTGTTGTGACATTGTTCGGCATTTTGAAACGTAAAAATTACTTAACGAATGCCGGTATCGGAATTCTTATTTTGTCTGTGTTGAGAGTATTTATTGTCGATTTGTCAGGTGTTGAGGCAATTTATAAGATTATAGCCTTCTTGCTGTTGGGTATGGTTTTGTTATTTGTTTCGTATATTTATTTGAACAACAAGTCAGAATAAAAATTAAAACAGAGAATCGAAATTTTCGGTTCTCTGTTTTTTAGTTTGTTGAGACTTTTTTTAATTGAAATTATTTCAAAGTTTTAACTAATTCCGCAGTGATATCTTTACCGCCGTAAAGTACCATATTTTTGCTCAAAACAAGGTCGTAACCTTTAAGTTTTGCTTGTTCTGTTATTTGTTTTGAAATAGACTCATCAATCGCTTTTAGTTTGTTAGCGTAATCTTTGTCCATTTTTTCTTTTTTAGCTTGAAATTCTTTGTTGTATTTATCTTCTGCGGCTTTTTTCTTCGCTGCATCAGAGATATTTGCAACATCTTTTCTTGCTGATTCGATGAATTTTATCATTTCTTCAGCTTTTGCTTGTTGTTCCTTTTTCAAGGCTTGAACTTGAGCAGATGAGCTTACAAGTTGCGGAACGTCAACGATAGCAACGTTAAAGTCTGCTGCAGAAACTGAGTTAAATGTAAGAGCCATAGCGGCAACCAAAGATAATAAACCTAACTTTCTTTTCATAATCAATCTCCTTATTTACAGAGCATAGTGTAACATAAAATTTTGTAAATATCATCTGTTTATATTATTTTTTCTTAACAACTTTACAGATGTCAAAAATTTTTGTATAATGAATCCGTAAGTATAATAAGAAAAAGTGTAAATTTTGTACTATTTCCGTAACAAAATTTAACAAACAGTTTATTAATGACAATAGTCGTAGCACAATATACTTATAAGATATACTATAAGATATATAACTAGATATAATGCTTAAAGGTGGAAAGAAAATGATTAAGAAAGATAATCGAGTAATAACAGCGGTTTTGGCACTATCTGCAGTTGGTGCAATGTCGATGTTAGGATTCGGAGCTGTTGCTTCTGCTGAATCTCTAAGTTTGCAAACAGGTGCTGCGGCAGGTAATTTCTCAGGATACGGCTATTCAACAGATAGTATTCCTGTTC
>SFZC01000213.1 GCA_004558955.1 bacterium
ATGCAGAATTGCCAAACAAACTGGTGCATCAACTGATTCTACAACAGTCTTGTTTAGCAATTCTGCATCACCAGTATAGCGATAACCCAATAAATCAAATCCAAATACGCCCTTAGCCAAATACTGATTTGCTTCATCAATGAAACTATCGATTGAACCTTCCAAAACAGATGGACGTCCTGTAATATTACCTAAAAATGGCATATACTTCATCTTATTTTCCTGGCAAAATTTGTTTATTTTGTCGCTGAAAATAGTACCCATCAAAATATCACAGCAACATTCATGCGCTAATTTTGCACCCTCTAAGCCTTCCTCCTCACTGTAGGCGACAACCTCTAAAAACGTAGTTTTACCACAAGCTTTCATGTAGCTAAATAGCTTTTTCATTTCCTCTAAGGGAAGTGACTCCTCTTTAAACCCCCAATATTGAGCTTTTGAGTTTTTACATTGATCAAAAATCTCTGCAGCATTTAAGACCGTTAGGTCGTTATGTGTCAGCATAACAATTAATTCAGAATGTTCCACAATAAATACATACCCTTTCAAAATAAATCACAATCAATTATAATACTATGTAATATTTCTATCAATATAACTCTTGGAAATTTCCTGACAATTTTCAAATTAAAATAATGGGTAGAATTTATTTACAATCAGGAGAAACTTGGGTTAAGGATTAATAAATTTTCTACTAATCTCCAAAGTGGAATTACCCACTACAGAAATTATAGAGCCATTTTCGGTGGCTTTCTTTACGTCACAGAGTTTATTGAGGCAGTTGTGACATGGGCCTTTTTCTTTATTTTTAGGTTGTTTTTTAATATCGTGTGGGTAAACGCCAACATACTTTTAAAATAAGCTTGAAAATCGGCTATGTGAAGTGTAGCCAACGGCGATAGCCACCTCTTTGATTTCAAGTTGAGTTGTCATTAAGAGCTGCTCTGCTAGTGCCATACGACGTTGTTGGATATATTCGGTTATTGTCATATGGTATTTGGTTTTAAAGGCAGTTTTGAGCTATGAGTGATTTAGTGGCATCTTTAAAGAAAATGAAATTTCTTGATAGTTTAATCATACCTTTGTCAGTCATGTTTCGATTTTTTTATACGCTAAAAGAAGATTATCAGCAGATCAAAGAAGCTATGTATTTACAAGGTTTAGTGACCAATCATTTTTTCATCATCCTTTACGCATGATAGAATACCGGTTTGTTCCGCTCTTGATGTGTTTGTCCCGAACAGCAGATGACATGTCTATTTCAGCGATGACCAGAGGAATAGCTGTTGGTCAAGCAAGGTCTAGTATTTCAAGACCTCGTTTGAGTTTACTTGACTATTTTTGGATGCTGTTTATGTTGGTTATCCTAGTTTTGATGATTTGGAGTTAAATGATGCTAAAATTCAAACTTTTTCACTTACTTATGATAATTCCATTTTAGAAGATATCAATCTTAGTTTTAAACCAGGAGAAATTTCTGTTTTAACAGGGCAGTTCAGGTTGCGGGAAAAGTAGTCTTTTAAAGGTTATTAATGGAGTGATTCTTTATTTTCAAACAGCTAAGTTATCTGGTGATATGACTTATGATGGAAAAAGTTTGCTTGACCGTGATATTTTTACTTTATCAGGTGGTGAAAAAAAGCGTTTGCTTTTGTCCATGGCTAAAGTATCTGATAAACCAATCATTATCTTAGATGAACCTAAAAGTGGCTTGTGTCGAGGACAAATGATTAACATGATTGATATTTTACAGCAAATGGTACAAAACGAAAAAATAATAATTATAGTTACTCATGATTACGAGTTAATCAAGAATTGTAAAGGCAAAATCATCGAATTTGTCTAATAAAAAAGAACTCCGCATTTGAAAATGTGAAGTTTGTATATTTGTATCCGTTTACACTGGCTAAAAAACACAAAAAGGATAAAATAGAAGGTGTTTTTAGATAACAATATGACAGTTTTCCTAAAAAGTAATCAAAAAGTCTGTTTATTAGTAAATAATAATGAAAATTTATTGAAAATCACCTAAAAGTAGATAAAATAAGGATTTATGTAAAAAATGATGAATATCAAAATTCAGATTGAGATTTTCCTGTGTAATTGATTTATCACTTAAAAAAGATAAAAAAGAAAAATTTTTCGAAAAAAAGATTTTTTAAATAAGGGAGTTGAAGAACAAGTAGTCCTAAAAAATCTAATCAAAGTACTTGTCTCTAAAATTTCCCATTACATCTTTCCGAAAAACTGTAATTTTCTTGAAAGATAGGTAGACCTGTGATATACTTCTAGTTATCAGATATTTGGGAGTTTTTTAGCAAAAAATGAAACGTGAACACATTTTACAAAAAATCGACGAGCTGAAAACGCTCATGCCTTGGTACGTCTTGGATTATTATCAATCAAAATTAACCGTTCCTTACAGTTTTACGACCTTGTATGAATACCTCAAGGAATACAGACGCTTTTTTGAATGGCTTTTGGATTCTGGGATTTCAGATGCTGATAAAATGGCTGATATTGACTTATCAACCTTGGAACACCTCTCTAAAAAAGACATGGAATCCTTTATTTTGTACCTGCGTGAACGTCCGTCGCTCAATACTTATTCCAAAAAGCAAGGGGTTTCACAAACAACCATAAACCGTACGCTTTCTGCGCTTTCCAGCCTTTTCAAATACCTGACAGAAGAGGTCGAGGATGAAAATGGTGACCCCTACTTCTACCGCAACGTCATGAAAAAAGTCGCTACCAAAAAGAAAAAAGAAACCTTGGCAGCTCGGGCAGAAAACATCAAGG
>SFZC01000214.1 GCA_004558955.1 bacterium
ATCGCACGGATTCAACAAAAAAATATATTCGTGGAAATTCGTGGAAATCCGTGTTCTAAATAATCAGCCACAAATTCACACAAATTTCCACAAATAATCTTCTTGTTGAATCTCGCGGAATCCGTATGAGCCTTGACAATATGCGATGATTCATGCCTGCCACAATAAGCAAGGGCGCAAATCACATCACAACATATGGACTGTTTCAACACAAGCGCCAATGCATCAACGCATTGAGAACAAACCGAAAGAACCGTCCCTTTGGTGTGCCTTTGTTATGCCGAAAATGTGTGAGACAAGTATATCGAACTGCGTACCGAGATTATCGGAATCGAGGAGTCGCTGGTCAAGGACTACTTCTCGCGAGAACAGATGTACGAGTGGAGAATCAGCACACCTATCCAGTGCTGCCGCTGGTGAAGACGGAGATTACTTACGTAATCAAAGGCCGCATCAACTCACTCACATGGCCGAGTGTGTGAACTATATCTGCAGAAATACCCCCCCACGTGGAATGCATCAGAGACGGAAATATCTTCTCCCCACCAAAATCCGAAAATAAAAAGGAGGTAAAAGGTTGCTATTTTCAGAAAAGTCACACTATTCTTTTGATAATCTAAAATTCACAGGAAGTGTGTACCACACATTTACAGGTCTTCCATTTTGACGGCCAGGAAAAAATTCAGGCAATGTTCTTACTACACGTTTTGCTTCTTCATCACATTCTTGCGAAAGACTTCTCACAATTTTTATTTTTCCAATAGTTCCTATTTTAGTCACCACGAATTTTAAAATACACTTACCTTGAACATTATTCCGTAAAGCCTCCTTTGGGTAATTTAAATGCATACCCACATATTTCAACAGAGCTTCATCCCCTCCTGGAAATTTAGGCATTTCTTCTACTGAAGAAAATACTTTATCCGAATCTATTTCAGTTCTTTTGTTAGAATCAATTAGACTAAAATCTGCTACAAGCCCACCTAATTGCCCCTCAACATTTTGAGCAGAAATGTCAAAATCAGACTCTTTTGAAGGGGTTCTTTCGTCTGACAATTGCCCCTCAACATTTTGTGCAGAAATGCCAAAATCAGACTCTTTTGAAGGGGTTCTTTCGTCTGATAATATCAACAAGTTTTCCCAAATCGTATAAAAAATCTTGTTCTTAATTGCTTGAAGTCCGAAAACAGATTTCTTGAAACTCCCATCTTCTACTACTAATGCTTCAACATCTTGTAGAACGGCATCACTTATTTTTAATTCCTTTATGAAAAACCTAGGATATTTTTTAATTGATCCTCCATTAATAGATTCGTAAGCATAAGAATGAAAATCTTTAGCAGATACTTTGCCTGCTACTTCTAACCCAAGGAAATCAGAATAAGATAGACAAACATAGTTTTGTGTTTCACTTAACACACAGTTCACTGATTCTCCATTAACAAAAACAGTCAAACTTTTTTCACTATTTCCACTAAATGGAACAATGTAGTCTTTAGAATAACCTGATAATGACAAAATAAGCAATAATAAAATCAAAACCTGTCTCATTAGAAATCATATTTAGGGTCAATCACTATTTCAAAAGCATACTTTTTTGAACTCTTGTAATAATACCTACAGCAGAATTTTATTTCGTATAGTAAAATATCCTCAATAAATGAATCACTAGCTTTCAAGCACATTACTTTCATTCCAGAACCCATTTTTTTTCTAAATTCATTACAAAATTCTTTTTGTATTTCTTGATTGTTCACTATAAGGTCAGTGAGAGAATCCTCCAAATAATAATCATAATACACTATATTTCCTGGCATGCTAATCTTGAATTGAGTCGTATATTCATCAATCTGCTCAGGCAGTTCTGAATTTTGGACAATAAAACCTTTCTGATAATAAGATAATGGCTTTGTGCCTTTCCAATTTCCAAAATTTGAAAGTTCTTTGTATATTTTGGAAATTTGGGATGGTGTCAACGACAGTTCATACAACTTATCATCATCCTCATAAGAGACAAACCTTAATTTCAATGAAATCTTATTTTTCACCATCAATGGCACTTCATTACCAAAATTCTTAATTATAAACTTTGCATATTCATCGTTCATTCTATCCATCTTATGAGCATACAGAGAATAATAACTATTCGCCTTTATTGTGACGACGACTGTATGATCTTCTAATTTTGCTGACCATATCCATAAACCTTCTTTTTCTTGAATAGGCAAATATCTGTTTGTTTCAGAAATTTCTTTCATAAGATTTAGCATATAGGTATTTGGCGCTGTATTAGTTTGCCCAGACAATGGAGCAAAAAAGGACACAATAATGAAAGAAGTTAGTACTCTTTTAAAAATAATCCAAATTCGTAACATTCCAATTATGATTTAATTGTTTATTAGCCATACTTGTTGACTGAATTAAAATCCTAAGAATTTATAAATTAAGAAGTTGTATAATATGCAGGTTTTCAGTAAATTAGTACAACCTCTCAACAACTACTATCAATCAACTCATGCGCAACTTCAGGCAAATTTCGTTAAAATCCTCGGAATCTGCAAGGATTTCGTCGGAAATCGCGTGACTGAACTCGGAAATGTCCCATGAAAATTTGTGGTTTGGCTTTAAAACCACAAATTTCACTATTCACACAATTTTTTTACAAAGATTTTTCAGCCACAAATTCACACAAATTTCCACAAATAATCTTATTGTTGAATCTCGCGGAATCCGTGTGAGCCCACAAAAAACCACAAACCGTAGAGCCTCCGTGAGATTTCCCACC
>SFZC01000215.1 GCA_004558955.1 bacterium
GTCATTCCGGACAGCAGGAACGATAGTGAGTGCGTGATTCGGAATCTGTTTCAAATAACAGAAAAAGGAGTACACGAAAACATGAAAAAACTAGCATTTACATTGGCGGAAGTATTGATGACTTTGGGTATTATCGGTGTAGTTGCTGCGATGACATTGCCAACTTTGATAACCGATTTTCAAAAACGTTCGACTGCAACGATGGTAAAAACTTTATATTCAAAAATTAATTAGGCAATGCAACTCTATATTGCTGACGGAAATAATCAGACAGGAAGTGTTATAAAAAGAAAAAATTATACATATCAGGACAATTTAGAGTTTTTGAAAATGTTTATTTATCCGTATATGAAATATGTTGAATATTATCCGTGGTAAAATCTCACTTTTGCGGATTGCCGAATTGTCGCATGCGAGGGTTTGATTTGTAGTAATCTTTTTGGTGCGATACGGCTTTGTAATCTCTTCTTTCTAATTTGGCAATCATTGAATATTTTGACCGTTGCTCTCTTGTCAGGGATTTTTTAAATTCTTTATCTTCGCATTTCAAGAGGTTATCGATGTCATTTTTTATGTTTTTAACGACTTTTTTTTGTCGGCTGATTGTGGTACTGTCCGCATTGGCAACTTTTAGGGCTTTCAGAGTATAACTTTCTTTTATCAGTTCGTTAAATTTTTCTTCGTAAATTCCTGAATTTTCTTTGACGATTGCTTCTCGTACCGCAATCTGTTCATCTGACAAATCCAGTGCGTTATAAATCACTGCTCGTTTTGCGTGCAGATTATTTATGTGTTGTTTGTAGCGAAAAGCATCTTGTGGGGCTTCAATTTCCGATTTTGTACAGCAAGAAGCTTGAATTTCAATCGCTTGAGTTTGAATTGAACAAAATAGTACAAAAACACTTATCAATAACAATTTTTTACAAAGTTTCATCAGCCGAACCTCTCTTTTTGTAATACTTATACTAGCATAAAAATTCCAAATACTTAATCTTTGTAGTAAAATCGGTAATATGGAAGAAATTAATCTAAGAAATTATGCCTACTTGGGCGATGCGGTTTGGGAATTGTACATCAGAGAAAAAACAATCAAACTGACAAACAATGCTAAAAAGTTACACCAAATGACGACCGATAAGGTTCGTACACAGTTTCAGTGCGATATGTTGCATTATCTTACACCGAACTTAACTGAAGAGGAATTGGAGCTTGCAAGACGTGCACGAAATCTTCCGATACCTGTTGGCAGAAAAAATATTCAAACAGAATACCGCCAAGCTACTGCTTTTGAGGCGTTAATTGGTTGGTGGCATAATCATGATAAAAACAGATTAGATGAAATTATAACCTTGATTGAAAATTCAGAAATGTTTGAGATTTAGCATTTTGTACGGGGAAAATTGAGAAAACTAAAATCTTGCTATCAGGGTTTGTTTGTCTTACAATCTCTAATGAGAATTAGGATTTAAGGAGATAATATGAACGATTTGTTGAAAAAATCCGCAACAGAGCAAAGCAAAGCGTTGAGAAACAAAGAAGTTTCTGCCGTTGAGCTTACTAATGCGGCATTTGACAGGATAAATGCTTTAGAAGATAAGTTGGGTGCTTTTAACTCTTTGACAAAAGAAACCGCTATCGAAACAGCAAAAAAAGTTGACGAAAAAATCGCTAAAGGTGAAGAATTGCCGTTGTTGGCAGGTATTCCTTTGGCATTGAAAGATAATATGAATTTGGTGGGTTCTCGCACAACCGCATCATCTAAAATTTTGGAAAACTTTGTTTCGCCATACAATGCGACAGTTACAGAAAAGTTGTTAAACAACTTAGTTCCTATCGTTGGTAAAGCTAACTTGGACGAATTTGCAATGGGTTCATCTAACGAAAACTCAGCGTTCAATAAAGTTCATAACCCTTGGGATTTGAACAAAGTTCCGGGTGGTTCATCAGGCGGTTCAGCCGCAAGTGTTGCATCTTGTGAAGCAACTTTGGCATTGGGTTCTGATACGGGCGGTTCAATCCGTTTACCTGCAAGTTTTTGCGGTATTGTCGGTATGAAACCTACTTACGGTAGAGTTTCCCGTTACGGCTTGATTGCGTTCGCTTCTTCATTAGACCAAATCGGACCGTTTGCAAGAACTGTTGAAGATGCGGCTAATTTGTTGGAAGTTATCTCAGGTCATGACCCTAAAGACTCAACTTCTTTGGATTTGCCTGTTGAACACTATTCACAAAACTTGAACGGTGATATCAGAGGTAAAAAAGTCGGTGTTATCAAGGAACTTATGAGCGAAGGTTTGGAACCTGAAGTTCAAGCGGCTTTGCAACACGCTATTGAAACTTATAAAAATATGGGTTGTGAAATCGTTGAAATTTCATTGAAAAAATTGAAATATTCAATCGGAATTTACTACATTTTGGCAACTGCGGAATGTTCATCAAACTTGGCAAGATTTGATGGCGTAAGATACGGTTACAGAACACCAAATCCTAAAAACTTGATGGAATTATATACAAAATCAAGAGCAGAAGGTTTCGGCCCTGAAGTTAAACGCCGTATAATGCTTGGTACTTACGCATTGTCATCAGGTTATTATGATGCTTATTATAAAAAAGCACAACAAATGAGAGCTTTGGTTACGGAAGAATTTAACGAAGCATTCAAACAAGTTGATGTTTTAATTTCGCCAACTTGCCCGAATACGGCATTTGAATTAGGTGCAAAAACTTCAGACCCGTTGTCAATGTATTTGACAGATATTGCAACGATCAGTT
>SFZC01000216.1 GCA_004558955.1 bacterium
CCTGTATTTAAGCGAACAAAGACAGCCATGGAAAGAAATAATATATTTGCAACAATCAGAAGGTATGCAAAGAAGCTGAAACCGCAGTATTATGGGGATGTATATCTGGAAACGGTCAGATGTTATTTCGATATACCGCAAGAAAATCTGGAAAAGTACCGATATACATATCAAGGGAACGAAACATATGCCTTCTTGATGTCGGACAAGTATATCATGGCATTGTATACGCATTGTTTGGTGGCAAGAAAAGAAGCTGCCATACAAGGGATACAGATTGACGGATTTACGGAAAAAGAGTATGGAATGGTAAGGCTGGAGAATGTGGGGGATGTTTTGTTTCAAGCGTTGTTACTTGATTATATAAAGTTTGAAGATGGAAAAATATGTGTGGAGTTTTGTACGTGTTTTCTTGTCGAATGAGTATTTTAGAGTATAATTTAATTTAGAAAAAATAGTTAGTAATTGAATTAAATTATACAAGGAGTGTAAAGTAGGAAAATGGAGTACAGAGATGTAAATCAGTTGGTAGAAACCATTATTTTGATGCAAAAAAAGGGGGTTATAAAAAATAGAATAGATAAAATTGTACTTAAGCATTTTAGGGGATTTTTAGATGAGTCGGAAATTCAATTTCAGTTTCCGCTTACTGCGGTAATTGGAAAAAATGGAAGTGGAAAATCAACAATTTTACGAATAATAAAATTGCTTGGTAAAGGAGATATTCCACAGAATGAGTTTTTCGAAACAAATTTTGATAATGGCAATTTAACAGGAACAGAAATTGAATACAGTATTGATGGTAAAACAGAAAAGATAGTCTATGTGGAAAAGAATAAATGGGGAATAGATGAAAATGGAATTGAACATGTAGATATAGCGATGATACGTCCAAAATCAATCGTAGGTGCAATAGATAAAAGTTTTTTATATGACAATATAGGACAGCAGGTTAATAAGGCAAATCAGGTTAAATATCTAATAAAACAATCACAGAAAATTCAGCAAAGTCCAGAGAATACTGGAAAGAAAAAGAGAAGATATATAAGTGAAGCAGAATTAGATGCAGTAAATTATATTTTACAGTCACATTACAGTTCGATAGAAATGATTAAACATAAATTATTTGGTGGAACGTGGGCAACTACTGCATTGTTTAAAAAGGAATTTGGCGATAGCGAATTTTGTGAATATAATGCAGGCAGTGGGGAGTTTCTTGTTGTTAATATAATTGAACAGATAGAACATATAAAAGATAATAGCATTTTGTTAGTTGATGAACCTGAAATATCGTTGCATCCAGGAGCTCAAAGACGTTTGCTAAATTATATGCTAAGAGTAATAATTACTAAAAAACTACAGATTGTATTTTCAACTCACTCAAAAGAGTTAGTAGAATGTTTGCCACCAGAGGCAATTATTTGCGTGGAAAAACAAAATAATGATATTTCTCAAATAAAAAACAATGTGTTACCAAAGCAGGCATTTCTTGAAATAGAAATTATGCCAGAAGTTAGACAAGTGATAGTTGAAGATGACATGGCATGTTCGATTATCACAGAAATCTTAAGAGCAGAGAGAATGGAAAAACTGCTAAATGTAATATATATTCCCGGTGGAGCTTCAAACTTAAAGAAGCATATAATACCTACATTTTCAAAAACAAATGTTGATAACCAATTTATATGGTTTGATGGAGATCAATACAAAAAAGAAGTTCCTAATTTTCAGTTGGTTCTTGAAAAAGATAAAGATGAAAAATATTATAAAAATGTTTTTAAAGAATGTGTTGGAATTGAAGCAAAGAATATTGATTGGTGTCCGGATGGAAATGCAAAAGAAGGAAGAATAAATAAGCAACAAGAATTACAAATGCTTGTTCAATATCTTGAATATTTTAAAAATAATGTATTCTTCTTACCAAAGAAGATACCAGAAGATATTGTATATAATGAAGATTACTTAAAAAAGCTATTAGGGACAGAGGATATTCCTGATAGTGTATTACAAGAACAAAATTCCAAAGCAAAAATAAAAAAATGGTCAGAAGAGAGTGGTATGTCTTTACAACTTATAGAACAATATCTTGTTTTTCAGTTTGTTAAAGTCAAGGATGATATATATGAAGAAATAGTATCAACACTGCTTAAGATTATAGGAGAATAACGTGAAGATAGTAGAATTACCAAAGGTGTCAGTGGAAAAGCGAAAAAAGATTAGGCATAAAAATCTTGAAAAAAACAAACATTCATATGCTCAACTAAAAAAACAATTGGTACCGAAAGAAATGAAACTGCATCAATTTAGAAAATGGTATCATCCAACATTATCAACAAAAGAAAAAGATACATTGTTAGAATTAGGAATTGATCCTTGGTCAATTGAAGGAATTAAATATGTCGGAGATTGTAGAAGATATAATTTACAGTTGGGAGATAGAATTCCATTTGACGAAAAGGAATCAGATTGAGGTGTCTTATAGATTATTAGGAGTTTAGCAGGGGAAATGGAAACATAAAGTATGATGAAGTGTTGTTGAAAAAATAAAATGAAATTGAAAAACAAAATAAAACAGCGTCAGGGCAGTTATAAGTCGAGAGATTTGTAGCTACCCTTTTTTTATTGCTTTTGGACACGATGTCCAGAAGCGGAAAGGAGAATTATGAGGTATTTATTACATCGGCTGTATGTTCCACCTTAGCGGAGCATACGCACATGGAAATGCAGATCGGAGGTACTTATGCAAGAGGAAGTAACGC
>SFZC01000217.1 GCA_004558955.1 bacterium
TCAAATCAATCATACGGGAAAAGGATTCCTTTTTCTAATATTCAGGGAAATAAAATTAAGGAAATATTCATCCTTACACAAAATATTTTACGGTCTCCATAAAGAGGATCAAAATGGCAATAATATTACTAATTTTAATTGCAATAATTATCTGGTTGTTAATTAAAATTTACAACTACAAAAAAATAAATACCAAATTATCTAAACAAAATAACGAATTAGCTGAGAGAATTAAATTACTAATTGGCACTTCTCAACTCCATTCTGAAAATTCGGATGAGAAATCAAGTCAAGGCTCAGAAGACAATAAATATGCGTCAATACCTTCTACACCTTTTAATGAGAAAAATGCAGCAGCTTGGAAAAAATATGAAGATGAGCAATCGAAAGTTTGGACCAAATACCGTAAAGTGCAAGAAAGCCAACCAGATTATGATAAACAATTTGGTAGATCATTTGATTATCCTAAGTACACCGACAAATATGATACAAATACAGATTTCAGTTTGCGTGAATTACTTCTATTAATTTGGTGGGGCAAAATCAAAAAAGGTAGACTTACCACCGCTAAAATCCCTAAATATTTTATCTTTACCTACAATTTGAATGTACCAAAAGTAACTCAAAAATTTATTGATAAAGGTTGGCTTGTTCAAGAAGATGACAGATACTTCTTATCAAAAGAAGCAAATCAAGTTACAGACTTCTATAGTGATCTATGGGAAATGCATCAAGCGGACAGCTTTCCTATTTGCTTAGATGAAGATTTTCCTAATTGGAATCATGGGAAATTATTCATTACCTTCTACAAGAATGATATAGATTTTCAAAATAAATTAATTGATTATTATCACAAACTGGAATCATTCTACAAAAACAATCCAAAGTTCTTTTCTGATAAACAAATGCAAAATAATCATATTCAAGAGATTGAACAATCAGTTATAGAAGCTCAAAATGTGATTGATAAGAACAAAAAAATAATTAAAGCTATTGAATAAATAAAAATATAGAAAGGACTATCATGAGCTCATATTACGAATTAATTTGGAAAGAAAATGAACTAGATTCATACTCAACCGATAAACTTAACTTCATTTTTAATACGATCAACCATCCCTTCCCTGTTAGTTACCGCCAAATGTACTCCAACCGCTTGGAATGGCAAAAAGCTGTTAAGCATCACAACGATCTTATTCAAAAGGTAAAAGACACTATCAATACTCGCGACGACATCCACGATGTCAGAGAGGCCTGGCTCAAGCAACATGACAACGCTAAAACCACTACAGAAGATGGCTACACTATTGAGCAAATCGCCAATAAGTTGCCACATTTAGCTAACCAACTAGGAGCTTTCATGGAAATCGAAAACATCGAAATCAAGTACTTCGATGACGATTTCAAGCCGCGTTACGATTTAAACGACTTTAAAGACATCTTCAAAGAAAACTATAAGGATAGTGGCTTTAAGCAAACTGGTATGACTAAAGATGCCCTGTTGAAACTATATCCGCAAATTAACAAACAAGATCTCGAAAATGTCTTAGAAATGGCCGACTGCGAGCCAGAAACAGAAGATGGCGTGGAAGTCATGCCTTACTGGTATGCGGTAAACGCCAAAAGAATGCTTGTTGATGGCGATAGCTTCACAGAAACTTTTGATAATTAAACATCTAAAAAGACAACAGTTCAAAAAATCTGCTGTCTTTTTTACTTTCAATTGACTCTTGGATTTTATCCCTTAATGCTATAATTAATAAAGAAAAACTAGAATAAAAAGTATATTGAGATACTTTTTACGAAAGGAAACAACATTGGGATCTTTATTATTGGCCGTCATCTATTTAGCCTTTATTAGTCTGGGACTACCTGATTCGTTACTTGGGTCCGGTTGGCCAGCAATGCAATCAAGTTTAAATGTACCGAGCTCTTATGCCGGCTATATTTCAATGACTATTTCTTTAATGACTGTAATTTCATCTTTATTCAGTCCACATTTAATCAAAAAAATGGCCGTCAAGTGGATTGTCATTATTTCAATCGCTTTAACTGTATGTGGTCTATTAGGGTTTTCTTCTGTCAACCAATATTAGCAATTACTTGTTTGGGCAATGCCTTATGGTCTAGGTGCCGAATCAATTGATGCCGCCCTAAATTATTACGTTGCAAGTAATTATTCTCCACGGGTCATGAACTTCTTGCATTGTTTCTATGGTGTAGGAGCCATAATAAGTCCAAATATCATGGCATTTGCTTTACTCAAAGCTAATTGGCATGCGGGTTACCTATGGACTGCAATATTACAAGAATTTATCTTATTCGTTTGCATCATTTCTCTGCCACTATGGAAAGTTAACGAGAAAGCTAATGTAGACAGTGAAACCTCTGAATCAGTCGGCATCATGTCCTCATTGAAGGTACCTGGCGTGATTTTTACTTTATTCACCTTCTTTTCTTACTATGCAGGTGAAGCCACTTATTTTTTATGGATATCTAGCTATTTTGCCGGTACTAAAGGAAATATTAATTCAGAGCTCATTGCATCATTTGGTTCTTTGCTTTTTGGTGGTTTGATGTTAGGACGACTAATTGCTGGTTTTATCTCTCACCGCTTATCTGATAAAAAGCTCATTCGAATTGGTTTAATCACAGAAGCCATTTGAATTTTATTAGTGCTTATTCCATCATCTCAATACTACTTAGCAGTAATCGGTTTTCTAATTATTGGAACA
>SFZC01000218.1 GCA_004558955.1 bacterium
AGTCTTTTATTTCATATCAGAGAAATGTTCCGGAATCCCTATAAAATAAACATTTTTCGGGTTATTTCTCATCCACCACCTGAAAAATGAAAAATTTTAGATTAACATTCAAAATTCCTTGATATTACTAGGTTTCTATTCCATTTTTTTATTTACTACACCATTTTTACACCACTTTTCCCATTAAAGCCATTTCTTCTCTAAGTGTGTGTTCCTCAACATGACAATACAAATCCATTGTCATCTGTAACGAATTATGCCCTAAAATTTTTTGTAATGTTTTAGGTTTCATTCCTCTTGCAATTGCTTTTGTTGCAAATGTATGTCTAAGACAATGTGGTGTAAAATTTGTAAAATTAAAATTTGAATTTTCTCTGTTAATCTTATTAAGCAGATAACGAATAGCAGTCCTCATATTTGACTCATGAATAGGATTGTTTGTTTTGCTACAAAAAACAAGTTTCTCCATTCCAATTCGTGGAGTATACTTACTGGCAATTCTATCTTTTCTCTTTTTCTGCTCCCAAAGAGCATCTCTCACCTCTTGTATCATTGGAATCTTTCTTTTTCCGGCTCTTGTTTTTGGAGCATGAAATTCATAGATTGCCTTACCGTTATTAGGTAAATAACAAAGTGTCTTTTCTACACTAATAGTTCCGTTCTCAAAATCAACGCAATCCCATGTTAACCCAAGAATTTCTCCGATTCTCATCCCAGTACCAAGAGCAACCACAAAAAAAGAATGCATTTGACCACCTTCTGATGCACGAAGTAGTATTTCTATTTCTTCATTGCTTAATATTCTTTTTTCCGCTTTCTCGTCATTGTCTAAAATGGTGTTAATACTAACAGCAATATTTTTAACTAATAAATCAGCTTCCACTGCACGATTAAGAATATCCACTAACAAAGATTTACAATCACAACGCATATTATCTGTTTTTAATTGATTGAACGCTTCTTGCAAAACAATAATATTAAGATTGGAAAGTTTTCGCCATCCTATGCTCATACGCAGCCTATTATATTGAACCACGTAAGTTCTCTTTGTTGTATCTCTGCAATTTTTCTTACAAGTATTCAACCAACACTCAAACCACTCATCAAGGGTCATTGATGAATCAACAACATTTATCTGTTTTTCATCTTCGTATTGTGCATTTCTAAGATTCTTAGTCACTTCGGTTAATGTTTTACCATAAATCGTCTGTCTTTTTCCAAATCGGTTGGTAAATCGTGCTTGATATAACCCATCCTTTCTTTGTGTGATACCTTTTCCTAACTCTTTACCGTTTAATCCTTTTCCCATAATTATTGTTCCTTTCCAAATAAAAATGGGAACTCATATGTTTATACAAAAATAGTATATCATGAGTTCCACGTATGTAAACATCTAAATTAGAGAGTGTTTCTCTCTATCCAAGCATCTAACTTATTTTTGTCAGCATACCAACGATTTCCAATTTGTATGCCGAAACCATTATGCCCGCGAATGAGTTCTCGCGCTTTGGTTTGACCTATGCCGAGATATTCACAAGTCTCTTTTATATCCAATAAACGTTTTGCTACTATAATTATCTACTCCTTTATATTTTTATGATAAATGGATTATATCGATTAATATAATCCTCTGTTGAAGAATACTTTATTATTGTATTCTTATTTCTATAAACTTCTACATCATGGATTCTTCGTAAAAAAGCGTTCCATGATTCCTTATCATAGGTTTGCTCGTTCTTGTATTGGTCCTCTAGCGACCAATTTGAAACTATAAAAATTCGTTCATAACAAGCAAATTTGTTATTATATCTTGATGGCAATTTTGCAGGATAAACGTCACAATATAAAAGCATCTTTTCCAAGCTGATACTGTCTCGGAATTCATCAAATAGTATAATGCTTTCGCCCTCGTAATCGTCAAATGGATTTCTATAATCTGTGACTCGATATACCTTATCATCGCCATATTTATCCAATATATCTCTCGTTTTTCCTGTTCCTGTCGCGCCATAAATATATGTAGTCTTTAAATTTAATCGTCTTTGCTTACCATACTTTTCTTTATATAATGTCATTCTTACTTTGTCGAGTTTATCTATATTCATAATATAGTCTTGATTGACAGATAAGATTTCAGCATTAGTGTAACCGTCCAAAATCATTTGATATAGTTCAGACATAGAGCTGTTTCTGCCTTTACTTTTTAGCGGTCTGGTTCCTACTTCCTCGAATGTGTTCGGAATCTGTGTTCCGTGTTTCTTATCATTTTCCCATTTCCCGCTCTTTTGAATATAGCTTATATTATCATCGATGGAACCTTTTACAATCTCATAATGCGCGGATGGGAAATGCTTCTTAATTGTTGAAACTCTTACTCTCGAGTTGAAACAAATAAACACATGTGTATGATAGCAAGTTCCCATTTCATCTGCCATACAACAATATTCAAATGTTTTAAAATCGCTGATTAAAATACGCTTGATTTCATTATGTGTTAATCCTTTTTCTGCCGGATTATTTATTGTAAGCTGAAATCTCCGGCTTTGTTTATCTTCTTCCAAATAAATCCTCCTTTGTTCAGTTTGTGCAGTTTGGTTGCACATTCTACATTTATTACTATTACTAAATTTGTTTGTGTGTGTGTTATTGGGCGGTAATACTACCGCCCAATGCTTCGCCTATCAATGCGATCTCCGCCACCTACGGCGGCGTATCCTCTACGCCCGCTAACC
>SFZC01000219.1 GCA_004558955.1 bacterium
CTTCCGATCTAAAATCCAAATGTAGCAAAAGCAATATTAGAAAAATGTGTAAGTGCATCAAAAGCAAGAGAAGCAGCAAGAAAAGCAAGAGAATTAGTAAGAAGAAAATCAGCATTAGAAACAACAACACAAGATGAGTTTGTAATCAATAAATTGAAACAATTTAAAGATGAAGTTGAAAAAAATGAAAAGCCGACACAAGATTGTTTTCCTGATGAACGATATAATGTCACAAAAGATGACGCAACATTTTTAGGTGCGTATGATGGTGATACTTGTGTAGGTCTTGCCGTTTTACGTAAAGATATGTTCAGATATCTCTATCTAGATGATTTGAAAGTAAATCGTGACTATCGTGGTCAAGGCGTAGGTGGCAAATTAATTGAGGCTTGCATGCATAAGGCGGAAAAGCTAGGGATGCAAGGTGTTTATACGATTGGCCAAGATACTAATGCCTCAGCTTGCTTGTTTTACTTAAAACACGGTTTTGACATTGGTGGCTTTGATAATCGGAGCTACCGTGGCACGGCTCAAGAAGATTCTGCCAACATTTTCTTCTATAGAGATTTGAAAAATGATTAGTATAGAAGGTCTAAATGGTGTCTCTCAACTAAAAAAGCAATGTGATCTAGGCAAGGTGCTTTTAGACACAATGAATAGTCAAAAGTTTGATTTAAAAGATGGTGATATTTTATGTCTCTCTTCAAAAATGTGTTCTATTGCTAGTGGAAATATTGTCGATCTTAAAAAAGTAGAGCCATCTGAGCTAGCTAAAGAAATTCATGAGAAAATTCCCAGAAAAAGTCCGGAGCCAATTCAAGTAATTCTTAATCAAACTGAAGATGCAACTGGAAACAGGATTATGATTGCTGACAACTATATTGGTGGTTGGCTTCCTACTGGTCTCTTTTTGACAAGTGCAGGAGTAGACAGACAAGGTACAGATAAGGCAGTCGTTCTTCCTAAAAACTGTGACTTAATTGCCAAAGAGATTGGAGAAAAACTTATCGAGGCTTTACAAGTTTAAATTGCTGTTGTCATTACTGATAGTGATGGCAGGGTAGACAAAAAAAGGCTCTAATCAGATTGCTGTAGGATTATATGGAATAGATGGTTTAAGAAAAACGCAGCATGATGGTAAAAAATATATTGAAACACTGTGCGACATGCTAGCCAGTACAGCTGGCTTGGTAATGGACCAACGTGGAGTGAATATTCCTGTGGTAAGAATTCGAGGAGTAGAATACAGATTTCATGAATCGGCTACGATTGAGGATGCAATAAATTAGCGAGGTAAATAATCTTTAACTTATAAATCCAATTTAACAAATGACATAAAGAAGTCTACCATAATAGATGGCTGGATATAACATCTTTCCTCGTGAAGTGATTGTATAACCTAATTTCTTCATTATAAATCTCGCTAAAATCGCAGTAATATCATGTTACTGCGACTTTTTTGTTAGTAATTATAAAAGAAGGTATAGTAAATAATATAAAAAATCGCTCTTTGTACAGGGAGATGAATTAATGACTAAATCAGACGAAGACTTTGAAGATGTAGCTAGATGGCGTATGGATTTTTGTCGTGAATTTGGAATAAAAATTGACGATGAGCAATTTTTTATTGATAAGATTAAAACTTATGGCTACCGTGAAATTATTTATCAGTATCTTGACCATTTTATTGAAGATGATAGCGAGAAGGTTAGACCACATACAACTTTTGAAGAAATATATGCTTTTTATCAACTAGATCAGAGATTAAAAAATGAAGCATTAATTGACTTGCAACTATTTGAACAAACATTTAAAGCTACACTAATCGATGTAATAGAGTTGTACGTAGCGCAACTAAAAGCTAAAAAGTTCAACGTATATCAAGAGTCCAGATTAAAACTTGAGGATCTTTTAAAGGAAAAATATATCATGCAATCTGGACGAGTAGTTAGACGAGGTGATCTAAGAAGTAGAGTACGACGTATTAAGGAACATTATCTTGAACCGTTCGATGGATATAATTACTTGTACAGTAATGAAATTACCACATGGGTTCTAATAAAAGAAATGTCATTTGGCGTTGCTTGCAACTTTTTCTTTTTGTTGCACCATAAACAGCAAGCAATAATTTTAAAGCGAGTTTTTAAGAATGACTTGTCACTTGCTGATTTTGAAAAGGTCATCGAGTCCATGCGATATTTCAGGAATCGTGCCGCACACAATTATTCACTGCTGATAATAAAGAATAGTGATGATGAATTTTTATACAATACAGTGTACAAATCACTTTTACGTTTAAAAAATCAAGAACCGGCAAGACGTATGAAGAGCAATTTTAAAGATATTATCAATAAGTATTTGGAAGAATATCTTAAAGAAAAGAATTATTTGCCATCTTTAGATCAATTAAAATTGTCGGATTTACTAAAAGACGATGCCTATGAAAAGGGCTGCATCGATTGGAATGCACGAGGTTAATGCATCAATTATCAGTTGTTTTTGCAACTGTTTTAATTATTTTTTATAAAAAAGCATAAATATTAAGCCTACAAGAATTGCACTAAAAAACGTCAATTGATGAAGTAAACCGTAAAAGTTAGATACTTTTGCGTTTTTTTTAATTCAAGCAATGAGACTGTAAAATAGTTTGTGTAAGGATGAATGATTCCTTAAATTTATTTCTTTAAACATTAGAAAAAGGAGTTCCTTTCTCGTATGATTGGTTTGA
>SFZC01000006.1 GCA_004558955.1 bacterium
CTTGGGGTTTGCCCCTATGTTTATATTATTTACTATTTTCTTTAATTTGTCAACTCTTAACCCTAATACAAAATCTGCACATTGACAGTCCTTGAGCGGGGTTTGGTGTCGAAATCCACCAGCACCACCTGCTGCCACTGTCCCATTTGTAAAACACCGTCAACAAGCGGAATATGCAAAGAATTTCCGATAATTGATGCTCTAACATGTGAAAAACCGTTGCCGTGATGCCACATTTCATCGTGATGATAACCCTTATATGTCGGTGCAATTCTATCTAACGCCTCAGGTAAATCAACCAACAAGCCCGGTTCAAATTCAATATTCGTAACAGAAACCGTACTGCCTTTTGCATACACAAACACAACCGCATTTTGCAACTGTTGGCTATATACAATATTTCTAATCTGCGGACTTAAATCAATAATATCCGCATTCCCTTTGGTGTGTACCGTAAAAACTTCATTAATTATACTCATCACATAAACCCCTTTTGTCCAATACTACACCGCACAAAGGAAGTTTTCAACAAGCATACGCAAAATGTAACAATTCTATTTGAATTTTATAATAATAAGATTTCTGTCAATTTTTTCATCAAGCGGAAGTTCATATTCAATAACATCAACGACTTCTGCTTTAAATTTTTTCAAAACATTCTTAGCATTTTCGATTTCTTCTTCACTTTTTCTGGATTTATAAGCGACAAAATACCCGTTTTTCTTGAGTTTTGGCAAGGCATAAGCACAAATTTTATCAAGCGAAGACACAGCCCGAGAAGTCACAATATCAAACTTTCCGTCCGTATTTTCAACCCTATCGCAGACAGGTGTAAGATTTTTTATCTGTAATTTGTCTTTAATACTCTCAATTGCTCTGATTTTTTTAGCAATACTATCAAGTGCTGTAACTTGTATTTTGGGATAAGTTAATGCAATCGGAACTGACGGAAATCCGCCACCTGTACCAAAATCCAACAAAGTTGCACTCTTTGGTGAATATTTATAAAAAAATTTCTCAATCGCAAGAGAATCAAAAACGTGTTTCTCCCACAAAAACTTTTCATCATTTTTCGATATTAAATTAACTTTGGAATTTTCTTCAAAAAAACATTCCATATATTCTTTATAAAATTCTTTATTTTCCATATTTCTCCTGATATCTCATTAAATCCGTACTTGTTATTCGTTTTTTCAAATCCTCAAGCCTTGAGGTAATTTTTGTAGAATTTTCTTTCGTTAAGGTATTTTGAGCCAATTTATATGCCTCAATCAAGTATTTGTACGTCATTTCAAAATTTCGCCTCAACGAACAAAAATCCGCCATTTCCAATTTTGTACTAACAATATAAAACGGTTCATTTAATTGTTTTGCATACTCTAATGCCTTGTTATAGTATTCCATAGTTTTCGCTTCATCACTTACCGCATAAATTTCTGCAAGATGCGAAGCCGAAACATACAGCCCATTATAATTCTTAGTTTTTTGGTCTATTGAAATACTTTCATTATAATACTGAATTGCCTGTTTTGTCGAACCTAATTCATCATACAATTCCGCAAGATTAGACAAAGCCATTGATAAATACTGATTTTTTGCCGGATTTGAATCTATATCAATACATTTCAAATAGAATTGAGCCGCCGAGCGTAAATCTTCGACTTCAGAACAAGAAACAGCATATTTATAATAAAGTTCCGATAGCAAAGCCTTATCCGTTCCCAATTCAACAAGCGGGATTGACTGTTTGTAATACTTATATTCAATTTCAGGATTATCGCTAAGTCTTGCTATTGCAAGGTTTGTTTTAATCTTCAAAAGTTTTGGCAAATCCTTAACCTGCTCCAATTCAGACAAAATAAACTTGGCATTATCGTATTTATACATTGAATAATAAACATCGGCAATCGCCAATTTCATCTCATAAACTTTTTCATAATCGGACGCATTATAATAAAAATCGTGAGCCTGAGTATAATAATCCAACGCATTGTATAAATCCGACAAATGTTCATACGCTTGAGCAAGTTTTATATAAATTGACGGCAAGAAGGTAAAGAAATTCGCATCAGACGTCTTTGACAATGCAATCTGATAAAGCATTACAACCTGTTTGTAATTGTAATTTTTCTCTTCAATTTTTGCAGCATTCAACAACTGTTGCAATGTCATTGAATTGCCTTCTTTTTCAACTTTTGCGGATTTTGCGTTTGACTCCATAAAGGAATTTATCGAATCCGCAATATCATCAAGCACCGCCTCATCTTCAATAATAAAGCTGATTTTATCAATTTTATCTTTCTTTGTTTCAATTTTTTCAGGTTCTTTTTTAACCGGTAAAGGCAACGGTGTTGGTGCTTTCTGATTTTGAGTTTTTTCAACCTGATGTTCAACCTTTTCAGTTTTTTGTTGAAGAAGAGGACGTTTGGGCAAAAACATACTGTGATATTCGATTTCATTACGCATTGTTTGACGAGATAACAACAAATCTCTTTCGCTCGGTTTTAGCGGAAGTTGAGTATTATACAAATCAATACACGCCGAATGAAGTTTAATCAAGACATTATCGGGAATTTGATTTTCAATAACATTACGGAAGGCTTCCTTCAAATAAATGCAATTCCCTTCATAATTCAACAAAGAATTTTGGATAAAATACAAGATTTTATTCTCATCGTACAAATGTAAAGTTTTTAGTAAATTCATGTGAATAGGTATTCTCATAACCGTCAAAAGTCTGAACAGATGAGCACTCACAGGGTCAACAAGAGAAAGCATTTCTCTTATAATAAATTCAGAATACGACATGTAACTTTTGGTATATTTTTCAAGAAAAGTTATTAACGACAGCCCTCGTAAATTTATGACTTTGGCAGCAAGTTCAACATTCTTGAAATAGCCTTTTGAAATTTTATATAATTCATTTGAAAAGACACCGATATTTTTTATTCCGTTGTCTTTCAAATATTTTTCAAACATTTTTTGAGAAAGAGCCAACACAGAAACCTTTTCGCAGTCATCTTCCGTAAAATCTTCTTCCTGAAATTTTGTAGAAATAAGAATAATTTTCACTCTGGGAAAAGTTGCCAAATGATTGAGAAAATCTATAATACCGCCACGATTATCCTTTACAACTGCCTCAAAAGAATCAATAACAATAGTTATCGGATTTACGACTGATGTAAAATAAGAATTAATCATCTGAGTGAAATTTTCGGCTTTCACCTTCGGTTGTTGAACAATTCCCCTCAAAACAAACGAGCGGAACAATTCATAAAAACACAACAACAAATCATCCAAAATCGTAGTTTCAAAACAGGTATAATGAAGAATTAAAACATCATCTTTTAAATTTCGCAACACAAAGTCAACGACTTCCGATTTTCCACTACCGACAAAACCGCTGACAAGAGCCATTTTTTTATCGCTCATCAGAAATTGCCCGAGTTGTGCTATTTGCTTCTCGTTATTTTCCAGAAGTGACGGAACTACGGGATGTTCTTTCGGAATATCTTTAATATTTATCAGTGAATCTAAAAATTCTTCGTTCATTTTGTCTAATTTACTCTGTTTCTGCCGTTTTCTTTTGCATTATACAATCTTTTATCCGCAGAATCAATAATTTGAGCGGGAGTTTCGCCGTCACTTTCGATTGAAGAAACGCCCAAACTTATGGTAACATTGCTTTCTCTTGAATGAGTTAGCTTGAATTTTCTTGATGCCACCATTTGACAAAGTTTTTGTGCAATATTAACTGCTTCCTCATACTTTGTATTCGGAAGAATAATACTCATTTCCTCACCGCCGTATCTACAAACTATATCGGTCGCTCTGACATTTTTCTTTAATGTGAAGGCAACTTGTCTTAACACAGCATCTCCCGATTGGTGCCCGTAAGTATCATTGAACTTTTTGAAAAAGTCAATATCAATAATTATCAAGGAAACCGGATTCCCGTAACGTTTTGAATGATTTATCTGATTGAGTAACTGTTCTTGGAAATATCTGTGATTGTATAATTCCGTCAAACCGTCCGTAGTTGCCAATTTATACTGCTGGTCGAAATCTCTTGATTTGATTAAATATTTTATAATAACCGCAATAATAAAAGTCAACAAGGCGAAAGACAACGGTGAAACGATTTTTATCCACCAAAATTTACCAAAATTACCCGTCATCAATTCATACGCAAACATTACATAACAGACATATATTGTTAATGAGGCTCCAAATGCCATAGGCATTGAGGAAATTCTCAAGACACATACGACAGTGAGCAATGCCAACAAAAAAGTGGCAAGATAATTCACATATTCCGGACATTTGCGAATGAAACTGTTATCAATAATATTATTTACATAAGTTGCCTGAACCTCAACCCCGGGAAAAACTTTATCAACCGGAACCGTTTTGATATCAAACAAGCTTGCAGCCGTTGCTCCAAAATAAACAATTTTATTATGAAAATTATAATCAAATTTTTCTTTACCCTCGGCAGCCTTTATCAATTTATACATCGGCAAATTTTCAAAAGTTCCCGCTCCGCCGTACCAGTTGAGGATTACACTTGCATCACTGTCAGGGTAAAGTTTCTGTATTTTGCCCGTTCTTTGACCGACCAAATACCCGAGTTGCGGATAATATTTGCCGTTATATTTCAAATATAAAGGCATTTTTCTCAAAACGCCGTCATCGGAACGTGAAACATTTATCATCCCTATATTTGACGTTACATCTAAAATACCCTGTAAAATTACACGACAGTTTGAATATTCAATAGCATCAGTTGCGTTTTGCAAAGGTTTTATTTGCAGTGTTTCAGGCAACATCGGAGGTTTTCTCAAATCTTCGGGCTGATTATCCAAATTCATTGCAGTATAAAGGTTATCATACTTTTTGAAGGCATTTATTAAGGCTTTATCCGCTTTTTCACCGCTTTTCAGGGATTTTACAAACATCATATCAAAAGCAACACTTTGCGGATTTTGAGCCTCTATATAATCCACCATTTTGGCATAAACATCACGAGGTAAAGGCCATTCTCCGTAATTATCAAGGATATATTCATAACTTGCATCATCAACAGCAACAATTACAATATTACTATCGTGTTTTCTCAACCCTGAATTTGCAAGAATACTCTGTCTTATATCGAAGGTTCTGTCTTCAATAGTATTCAAAAACGAAAAGACACCGCCATTTTTAATTCCGAAAAATAACAGAACTAAAAATACAGCTGCCCAAACTATGTATAAAACCTTTTTCAGCATTTTTCCAACCTTTGCTAATCTACGTTTTCAGTATAATTTAACAAAGAAACATTCGCAAGGATATTTTTTACAACAAAACGTTGTTCCAAAATTTTGTTTGTAAGTTTCAAAATTTCCGTAGTGTAAGACAACTCATCAGGGTGTGTCAAATAACGAAGTAAACACTTTTCATGTAAATTCACGGCTAAATATCCTTATTAAAATGTTGACAATTATATTATTTCAAATTTTTAACAAAATTAAATCAACCTTTTATAGAATATAAAAATTAAAATCTAATATGAACAGATTATTTTTTCTTTTTGAATGCAAAAAACTTGAACAAAACATAAGTTACGGCAGACACCAAACCTATTGAAATAAACTGAGCCAAATATACATTTTTTATCCACCCGAACTCGACAAAAGCCTGTAAAAACAACGCATTCAAAAAATATCCGACCACCCAAGTCGAACAACATTTCAAATACTCTTTGACATAATTTCCCTTAGTTTTAAACACAAAAAACTTTTGATTCAGATAAGAAGGAAAAGAAGACAAAACCCACTGCAAAATTACGCAAAGCTGGTAGTAACTTTTGCCCAACAAATACAAACAAATCGCAAAAATAACATAAGAAACCGCTGCATTAACACCACCAACAAAAATAAATCTTATCGGGGACGGCAATTTATACCAAAGTGTTAAAATTTTATTTTGCTCTTCTTCCACCGCTATTTCCTACAAATCTTTGTCTGATTCTCTAATCGGAGCACCGATTACTCTTTCGACCTCCGCCGCATTTATATTATACTGCAACAAAGTTGAATAGTAATCCAATTGAGCATTTAAGTAAGTATTTTCGGAATCTTTGAACTCAATCGCATCTCCTAAGCCTACCTGATATCTGCGGAAGGCTTGATATTGTTGTTCTTTAGCCTGTTGCAACGCAAGTTTTGAAACATCAATACTATCTCGGGAATTCATCAAATTGATATAGGCACTTTTAACTTCCAAATACACATTTTGACGTTCCTGTTCATAATCTGCAACATATTTTCTGTAAGTTGCTGTGTATTCGTCAACCTGTTTTTTCAAATACATTAAATTGATATTTGAATATTGCAACTCTAACCCGAATTGATACCCGTTATCGGAACTCATTTTTCTTCCGCCGTGTTGGTAATTTCCAAAGGCATCAATATTAGGAGTGAATGCTCTTTTGGCAGAACGTACATTCATCTCGGCAGCATCCATTCTTTTCTTAGCGGCAAGCAAGGACGGACGAGAGGCTACGGCAATTTCTATTAAATTTTCAAAATTAACATCATATTCTTTCGTATTTAATTCATCTTTTAAAATAACGTCAGCAAGTTCAGGAATACCAACGGCATTAGCAAGTTCAACCGAAGCCAATTCAAGAGTATTCTTTGCCTTGATTAGGTTCAATTTTGCTTTTCCTAAGTTATACTCGGCGTAAGTAACATCAATTTTTGCCTTTTTACCGATGTCATAATATGCCCTTGCCTGTTTGAGTTGAAGTTCGTAATCCTGCACTGTGTTTTCGTAAACTTCTTTTTGATGTTTAGCAAAAACCATATTGTAATATGCAACTTTTACATTATAAATTACGGTTTCGATACTGGTTTCGGCATCAAATCTTGAAGATTCATAAGTTTTCTTTGCCGCATCTGCCATTGATTTTGTTTTACCGAAATCAAACAACAACATATTGGCAGATAGGGTCGGAACATAATACATATCGTACTTTTGGGTCATAAACCTTGCCATACCGCTGCCCATAGTCATTAACATATCGTTTCTTGAATAACTTACACCTGCACTAAATGTAGGAAAATAATTTGACCATGCCTGCCCGATTTTTGATTTGTAAATTTCAGACGTGCTGATAGCTGACATAATTGCAGGGTGATGAGAAATCGCCAATTTTATACAATCAACCAATCCGACTTCTTTACCCATATCTTCATAACTTATTCCGCTGTTTATTGCAGGGAATTTTGTATGATACATACCTTCCGCTTCTTTGGAAGATTTTAATCTTGATTTTTGGTTAGAATTGAGTTTTTTAATTTCTTTTTTCTCATTCACCTTTGTTTTGTCAGGTTCAACTATCTGAATTTCCTTTTCTTTTTTTGCTATCAGGTCGCTATTAACAGATTTTTTGGCAAAAACGCAATTAACGCTCATACCCAAAACCGAAGCCAATAACAATATATTCAAAAATCTTTTCATTATTTTATATCTCCAAATCTTTTTCAGTTATTTCTTTTTTAGGGAACTTATCAACAAATTCCTGAACTATTACATAAAAGGCAGGAGTTAAGGCTGCCCCTAAAGTACAAGCCGCAACCATACCACCAAATACGGTTGAACCAACGGAAATTCTTGAATTTGCACCAGCACCGCTTGCAAAAATCATCGGAAGGACACCGATAATAAACGCCAACTCGGTCATCATAATCGCTCTAAATCTTAATTTAGCCGCCTTAATCGCTGCATCTCTTACAGACAAACCGTTTTTCTCATGTTCTTCTTTCGCAAATTCGACAATCAAAATGGACTGTTTTGCTGCCAAACCAATCAAGGTAATCATACCAACCTGAGAATAAATATCAAAAGATTGGTTAATCATCATTTGGAATATCAACGCACCGAGTGCTGCGATTGGTGAAATTAACAATACCGCAACAGGAATTGTATAACTTTCATACAACGCAACCAAGAACAGGTAAACAAACACCAATGCAAACGAAATAATCATCATCGTTTGACCCGATGCCTCACGTTCTTGAGCGGAAGTACCGGACCAATCAAACGTCATATCCGACGGTAAAACACTTTTTGCAACGCTTTCCATTGCACTCATTGCTTCACCCGAACTCTTGCCTGAAGCCTGTTGACCTTGAATTTGTACAGATTCATACTGGTTATATCTTGAAATTGATGCAGTTCCCACCGTTTGTTCCAATTTGATTATTGACAAAACGGGAACTTGAACACCGTTTCTGTTTTTAACATAAATACCTTCTAAGTCGGTAGTTTTATTTCTGAAATTACTTTCAGCCTGAATTTCGACCTTAAATACTCTGCCATATTTATTAAAATCGTTTATATAATAAGTACCGAGCATTGAAGACAATGTCGTATAAAGTTCCTGTAAATCAACATTTTGAGCCATAGCTTTTGCATAGTCAATATCAACAATATATTGCGGAACATTTGCTTGGAAAGTGGTATTAACGTTTGACAAAGTGCTGTTTTGATTTGCGGCTGAAATAAGTTTACTTGCCCACGCTTCCATTTCTTGAGAGGTGTATTCGCCTTGAGATAACATTTGGAACTCAAAACCACCCATCATACTCATACCGTCAATAGCCGGCGGTGAAAATACGATAATTGACGCTTCCTTCATTCCGCCCGCAACTTGTCTTATTTTGCTCAAAATTGCAGTATGTGACAAATTAGTTGCACGACCTTCAATTTTTCGTTTTACAAATGAAATTGGTCCGACTTTTCTGTCTGCATAACTATCCAAACTAATAATCGCATAAGCAGTATTTGTTGCCCCCATACCGCCAAAGATTGTCAATTTGTCCGCATCGACACCATCAATATCTTTAACTTGCTCAACAAAACGTCTTGCAACCTCTTCCGTTCTTGACAAAGATGCACCGTCAGGCAAGGTAATTTGCGATACCAAAACGCCTTGATCTTCATCAGGAATAAAACCTTTTGAAATAAAGCAGTATGACACAACCGTCAAAACAACAACCAAAGAATAAACAATAAACACAAGTTTTTTATCATTTACAAATTTGGTTACATATTCTATATAAAAATCTTCAACTTTATTAAACAATCCGTTGAACCAATCAACAACAATCTGAGTTTTGCGTGAAATTCTTTCGCCGATATGTTTAAAATGTTCACAGATAGAAATTTTTGAAGTACCGATTTTTTCAACATTTTTTTCATCGTTACCCAAGAAATGTGAACACATTGCTGGCGACAAGGTCAAGGCACAAATTGCTGAAACTGCAATAGAAACGGCAATACATACGGCAAATTGTTTATACATTACACCCGTCATACCGCCCATAAAGATAATCGGAACAAATACCGCCATCAATACCATTGCCATTGCCACCAAAGAGGCTCCAACCTCTTCCATTGTCAATTGGGTTGCAATAATCGCAGATTTCCCTTCATCCAAATGTCGTTTTACGTTTTCAATAACAACAATAGCATCATCAACTACAACACCGACTGCCAAAACCAAAGCAAACAAAGATAAAAGATTAATTGACATTCCAAGTGCTTTCAAAACTGCAAATGTACCAATCAAAGATACCGGAATTGTCGCACAAGGAACTAATGTAGCCTTCCAATCACCCAAGAACAAGAAAATAATCAATACAACGATTATACCCGTCAACAGGATTGTAAATTCAACCTCATGCATAGATTCTTCAATATATTCTGCATTATCTTTAATTGTAATAATCTTGATACCGTTAGACATTCTTGAATTTAACTCATCAATCTTTGCGTGAACGGCTTTTGACAAGTTAATAATATTCGCATCTGGAAGTTGAGAAATTACGATTACGGCTGACGGCTTTCCGTTTACCAAACCTAAGTTTGAATAAGATTCCGCCCCGAGTTCTACTCTTGCAACATCTTTAACCCTAACATTTGACCCGTCCATATTTGAACGAATTATAATATTTTCAAAATCCTTCACATCGGACAATCTGCCACGAGTTTTCAATGTCATTTGAAGAGCTTGAGCCTCATCTGTCGGCAAAGCACCGAGTGAACCTGCCGTAACCTGTGTATTCTGAGTGCTGATTGCTGTTTTTAGTTCACTTGTTGAAACATTCAAACCTGCCATTTTCTGTGGGTCTAGCCAAATTCTCATTGAGTAATTTCCAGCACCGTGAACATCAACATCAGCAACGCCTTCAACACGTTTCAACTCATCTTTAATATAAATAGAACCGTAGTTTGTCAAATCTAACTGAGACCAGTTGCCGTATTCGGGATACAAGGTCAAAATCAAAGCACCTGACCCTGAGGACTTACTAACCGCAGTAACACCCGTTCTTTGCACATCTTCGGGCAACTGAGATTGCACTTGTTGAATACGGTTTTGAACATTCATCAGGTTAATGTTTTTATCTGAACCAACCTTGAAATACATTGTCAAAGAATAAGAACCATCATAAGAAGTTGAGGTCATATATGTTAAATTTTCAACCCCGTTCAACTTGTTTTCCAAAACAGTTGCAACCGAAGACTCAATAACTTCAGCACTTGCACCTTGATATGATGCTGAAACCGACACCTGTGGCGGTGTTACATCAGGGTAACTTTCCTGTTTCAATCCAAAGTAAGAAATGACACCGACAATAACGATACAGATTGATATTACCAGTGCAAATCTCGGCTTTTGAATAAAAAAGTACAACTTATCTTTATCAAATATATTTTTCATTATTTACCTGCCGATTTTGATTGTTTTTTCTCATACTCTTTTTGCGAAATTGCAGTAACTTTTTGACCTGCCGCTTTTACCTGTTGAATACCTGATACAACGATTTCATCAGACTTGTTCAAACCGCTTTCTACAATCCAATTATTGTCTATCGCATCCGAAATTTTTATGTCTTTTCTGATAACAGTCAAGGTTTTGTCGTGTTTATTTTTAGTCTTGTCAACAGCCCAAACATAATACCCGCTCATAGCATCACCTTTTGTGCAAGATTGCGGAACCGTCAAATAAGACACCTTTTTAGGAGCAACTATAGAAACCTTCATATAATCTCCCGGAACAAGCCACCCCTTTTTATTATCAAACACTGCTCTCATCTGAACGGAACCCGAATTTTGGTCAATTTGGTTATCTACAAAATTAACAGTTCCCACTTTTGTGTACCAAGTTCCGTTATCAAACTGCACCTTCACCTGAGCATCTTTAAATTTGTCACTTGCTTTCAATAGTTTAACAAAATCATTACTTCTCAAACTAAATGAAACATAAACGGGGTCATAACTTGAAATATTAACCAAAGCACCTGAAGTTGCCGTAACATAGTTACCCTCGGTAATTTTAACCTTACCGATACGACCTTCAACAGGTGATTTTATTGTGGTATAACTCAAATTTACTCGAGCAAGCTCAAGACGTTGTCTTGCAGAATCCAATAACGCACTGTTCTGATTACGAGTTGCCAAACTTTCATCAACATAAGAATGGCTGACCAAATCCTCTTTGATAAGTGCATTTGCTCTGTTTAATTCCTGTTGAGAATTTTTTAATAATGCACTGTATTGATTTACGGTTGCCTGAGCATTATTAACTTCAAGTTGATATTCTCTCGGATCAATTTGGAAAATCGTTTGACCTTTATGTACAAAATCACCTTCATTAAAATATTTCTTTAACAAAAAACCTGAAACTCGTGCGATAACATCAACCGAATACTTTGCCTCAACACGTCCTGTTGATTCTGCGGTAATGTTTGTTTCTACAATTTGTGGATTGTCAATAACCACCTCTTGCGGCATAGACATCAATTTTGCTGTAATCATACCCATAATATTCCCCGACACCTTATGATAAAGAATCGGCAAAATAATTATTAATGATATAACAATTCCCCATTGTTTTTTTGTTAAATTTATTTTCATACTTTCTCCCGAATGTTTTACATATTTTCTAACAAATTATAATTAATCCTAAAACTTTTTGTCAATAAAACGGAATATCCGTATCATTGGCATTCCGTATCATTTAAAACTCAATTTTCTTTATTTTCTTCGGACTCAACCTGAATATTTTTCTTGCGAGAAAATAATCGTTTGAAGAAGGACTGTTTTTTAGGTTTTTCAACCTTTTTGCTTTCCTCTTCAACTTTATTATTTTCTTCTTTAACTTGGGCTTCTTCGTCCTGTTTAGGTGCTGAAATCTTTTCTTTTTTCTCCTCAGTCACAATTTCAGGTTTTGATTTGTCTTCCACTTTAACTTCTTCAACCGTGTTTTGAGGTTCTGTTACTGTGGATTCAACAGTTTCAGCCTTTTGTTTTTTGCCGATTTTTTCTTTTTTCTCTTTTTTAACAGGTTTTACTTCCTGATTAACACTTGCTTCCTCATCTATTTTTTCAGTAAGTTGAGCGGTTTGGTCAGGTTTTATCACTTCTGTTACATTTTCTTTTGCACTCGTTTTTGCTTCTTTTTCAACAGTTTCTACAGTAGAAGGAATTTTCTCAACAGTAGAATTTTCGTATGTTTGAGTATCGGAAGTTGTCAAAAAATCTTCTTCTTTTGTGTTTTCATTTTGAACAACCTCTTCAATCTTTTCTTGTTTCTTCTTCTTTATTTTCTTTGTTTTTTCAGGTTTTTGAACATAATCTTTTTGATTTTCGCCAACCGCAAGAATTAAATTTTCCTCATTTTTTTTATTTTTTGTCTTTTTAGATTTTGTCTGAACAGGCTCTTGAACAGTAGAGTCTTCTGCGGTATCAGTAACCGTTTCATCAACAACCGCAGAAACGGCTTCATTTACTTGAATTTCTGGAGCAGTTACTTTTGGTGCATCTTCTTGTTGAACTTTTTGAGCAACTTCCGAGACTTCAGCACCTCTAATTTCAGGTAAAACTTTTTGAGTATCCGTTGTTTCAGCCTTTGCGATATTTTCTGATTTTTCTTCTACGTTTTTTGGAATTTCAACATCTGCAACATCAACCAAAGTAGGCTCAGGCGTTGTAATTTTCTGAGTAATTGACGTGATATTGTGGGTGTCAGGAGTGATATTCACGGCAACAGAATCAGTCGGCTGAATCTCAGATTTAACCAATTCTTTATCATTTTTTTTGCCCAATTCTTGCATTTGAGCAAGTTTTGCCATATTTTCATTGACCTGACGCTCCGTTCTTTCTATAAACGATTCCTTTTCTGTATCTAAGAAAATAACCTCTTCACCTGCGTGAACCTCAGGTGATTTCAAGTTTTTAACATCAAACTCGTCAAGATTTACATTGGCAAATTTCTCATTTACGGGAACTTTCAAGGATTTAGAAGTTTTTGAAACATCTTCAACATAATTTTTCTTCACCGCCTGTTGTGCATTTTCTTCAACCTGTTCAATTTGAGATGATTTTTCTTGGGTTGGCACGGTGTCCGCAACTTTTGACGATGACGTTACTTCAACTGTTTCCGCTGCTTTTTGATTTTCCTCAACTGTATTTGTTGAAATTTCAGTCTGTGTTTCAGGTTCAACCAAAGCGTTTTCCTCTTTCAAAGGTTTTTCGTCTTGTTTAACTTCATCAACCGCAGGTTCTGAAACCTCTTGTATTCTGTTTGTTTCGGTAATTTCCGTAATCACCGGTTTTTCAGATTGAGTAACCGCTTCTTTAATCGAATTTAATTTTTCTTCTACAGTTTGTTCTTTTTCTTCAACCAAATCAGAAGTTTTAGAATTTAGCGAAACGTCTTTTTCAGTTTCACTTGACGGTAATTTAACCCCACTATCAGCCATCGTAAGTTCTCTAATTCTTGCATTATAAGAATCATACTGCTGAGCCGACTTTGGAGTTTCAACAGGGGCAATAATCAAAGTATCAGCATCATAAACCATAATTGCAGGATTTCCCAACTTTGTTTCGGATTTTTCGTTATTTAACGGAGAAGTTTCAGGATTTTTGTCTTTAATTTCCTCTTTCTTTTCAACAGGTTCTTTAACTTCTGTTTTATCCTCTTCTACCGTTTTTTTATCTTGTTCGATATCAGTCGGCGAGTCAACAACTACAGGCTTACGAGATTCTTTTGCTATATTTTCTTCAACAGTTTTATCAGTTTTAACCTGATTTTCTGTAGTTTTTGATGAAGTTTCGGTTTGTGTCAAAACTTCTTCTTTTACCACTTCAATAGCTGGTTTTTCAACCTTTTGTGGTATTTCTTCACTAACTTCTTCAGCCTTTTGTTCAACAATTTCTGCGAGTTTGTCAGTTTGTCCTGTGACTTCGCAGACAGTTTTATTATCTTCCTGTTGATGTGATTTTTCAGGTTCGACCATTACAGGTTTTTCCACAAGAACTTGTGACGGTACCGTTATTTCATCAGTCGGCAAAATTTGTTCATTTTTTGTTAAAGCAACAGTCGCAGAATTTTCAACGGCAAGTTTTGTTTCGTCCTGCTTATTCGCAACAGGTTCATTTGTCGGCAAAGCCTTTCTCACAACTTTATAATCAGGGTTCAAATAAACAAAATCCAATCCCAAATCATCAAAAGTCGTTCTCAACAAATCGTACTGATTGTCAATATCAAAGGAAGTCAATTTGTAATTTGCGTGTTCAAAATCTTTACTTCTGGTATCAAGAAGTGCGATAATCGGATTTTTGTATGCTTTTAGTAAATCTGATTTTGCTCCGAGCCCGTTATCTCTTGAAATTTTACTTTGCAAATAATACAAATAAGTTTCCAAAATCATTTCTTTTTGAGTAAATTTTTTAATGTCTAAATTGTAAATATCGTCCATATTGTGGTGGACTTTTTCAATATCTGCAATCGCCGCCTCGTAATTTTTCAATTTATAATAAGACAATGCTCTCAAATACAGTACTGAATTGTAATTTGAAACGCGGCGGAACAAAAGATTAGTTGCTTCTTCAATACTTCCCTTATAGTCCTTATTCAAATATTGTGCAACGGCTTTATAATATTTACTGTTATAATCGTTATTTTTCAAATTTATTGCTTTTTTAAAGTTTGAAATAGCCGCATCGTACTTATTTTCAAGCATTTCATTCAGCCCGATATAATAGTAATAAGTGTTACAATTAGGGTTATTTTTCAAGGCTTTTTGAAAGTTTTCGACAGATTTTGCAGCCAATTTTGAATCAAAAGTTTTTTCGGCTTCACGGTAGTACAACAAGCCCAAACTTGCGTAAGACTCAAAATCATTATGGTTAAGCGAAATTGCACGATTGAACGCAGAAACGGCTTCTTCGTCCTGTTCCAAACCGCTCATTACAACACCCGACAAATAGTGTCCCAAGTAGTAATTCGGATATTCTGAAGTAATTTTTGGAATAGTATAAACAGCTTCCGAGAATTTACCTTTTTCAATATCTTCAACAACTGCCGAAATATCAGCATCAACACCTTGAGCATTGAAAGTTTTGCCATATTTTTGCGGACAGTTTATTTTGGAAATTTCTTCTTTTTTCGGAGCAGGTAAATACTGATGAGAATTATATTCCATTGCTTTTTTATAAGACACTTCGTACATATTATCGTTTACGGCTTTTTGAGCGTACATTAATTCACCGTATAACTCGCCAAGTTCAGGGTTTTGGTATTGGTCTTGCCTGTCAGCACCCAAAACAACGGCACTGATAACCTTTGTACCTGTTGCGAATTTGTCATTATCGGCTTTTATATCAACGGCTTTTTGAAAATCTGCAACGGCAAGGTCATATTTACGCAAAGCATAATATGCTTCACCACGAAGTTTATAGCCTTGATATTTTTTAGGTTTAGCTTCTATATAGGCATTAAGATGAGGCAAAGCGGCGTTAAAATCTTTGTTTTTCATAAATTCTACAGCTATATCAAGAGTATCTCTTTTAAATTTTATTTCGTCCTGATTAACTTCTTGATTTGCTTGAACCTCGTCTTGAGAATATGCAGGCTCAAATGCAGTAACCGTACATAAACTTAAAACCAATCCCGTAAGTAATAACCCTATCTTACCTTTTCTTTCCATATTTACCCCATTTTAAGTGTCTTATATCCTATATATTGTATTATACATAGAAAATTTAAATTTAATAATATTTTCAACAAATATTTACTTTATCGTATAATTTATTTATGAAAAGATGCTCATGGGTAAACGAAAATTCAGAAATTTACGTCAAATATCACGATGAAGAATGGGGAGTACCCAAACATGACGACCGTGATTTGTTTGAGCTTCTAATCCTTGAAGGCTTTCAAGCGGGCTTGTCATGGCTTACGATATTAAAACGCAGAGATGAGTTTAGAAAAGCCTTTGATAATTTTGATGTGGTAAAAGTCAGCAATTATGACACTCAAAAAGTTGAAGAACTTTATCATAATGAAAGAATCATAAGAAACAAAAACAAAATAGTTTCATCAATAAATAATGCAAAAATTTTCATAAAACTCCAAAAAGAATTTGGGAGTTTTTCAAATTATATTTGGAGTTTCACGGGCAATAAAGTAATAAAAAAAGATTATGACAAAATTCCCGTAACCACAGAACTTTCTGATACTGTATCTAAAGATTTGAAAAAAAGAGGAATGAAATATGTGGGCAGTGTAATAATTTATTCTTATTTACAAGCTATCGGAATAGTTAATGACCACGAAAAGGATTGCTTTTACAGGGAATAGAAATTAATGAATTATTAATTTTTATTAATACTATGGAAAAAATCTTTATATTTTGTTTTAATATATTTTTGTTAGGGATTCATGGCAATTACATGCCCGCAGAAAGAATAGCAAACAAATGAACTTTAAAAGTATAATAAAATCTTGTTGTGAAAGCATCGGAAAAAATAATAATCCTGCTTATGTAGTAGTAGCAATCGCAACGGCAAAAGGTATTTTCAGACCGTTATTTACGATGGCTGATAAAAAAGAATCACAGGAAACAAAGAAATATGCAGCTTTGCGAGAAGGCTTAACAGAAGTGATTGCAATTCCAACATATTTGTCTTGCAGTTATTTGGCAGGTAAAGGAGCACATCTTTTCAAAGACCCGATGAAAGCAAAAATGGCAAAACATAACCTAAAATTTGCAGGAGTTTGTACCGCCGCATTACTCGTAATTCCAGGGCTTTGCTCTATTGTAGTAAATCCGTTTACGGACAGAATTTTTCACAAAAATAATAAGCCTAAAGATAAATCACAACAACACTTAGATGTCATTTCGCAAACCGCAGAACAACCGATTTATCAAAAACCAACAAAAATAAACAATCAATCGCCAATGGCACAGGTAAGTATGACCAGTTTCTTAAATGCAGGAATGAAGGTGTAATATGATATCAGCAGTTCAAAATTTAATAACAAATCCGACATTGTATAATATGACACAAAACACGGTCACTCAAATTACCACAGAAACATGCCTGAAAGCTGTCGGACGTCCCGCCTTCATATTGGCAGACAAAAAAATTGACCCGCAAACCAAGAAATTTTCGGCAACAAAAGAATTTTTATATCAACTTACCTGCTTGGGAATTTATCTGTCCATAATAATTCCGGTTTGCAGAAAATCAGCCTTCAAAGCCGCTAAAAAGTTGTTCAAAGACGAAAAAGTATTCCAAGCTTTCAAGTCAACTAAAGAATTTTCAAACTTCTACAAGATGAACGAAAACGAAAAAATTGCAAAACTGGCAGAACTGAACAAAAACAGAGCAGACGGAGACAAGTTCACTAAAGAAAACATCAACACGGCACTTGCAAAAGGCTCAATCGAACTTGGTTCAATGTTCGGGTCTGTTACGGGTTTGGCAATCATTGCCCCTATAGTTTCTCACCCGTTAATCCACCCGATTATGAAAAAAATTGGAATTACGGAAAATAAGCAAACAGAAGAAAAGAAACCTCAAAAACCAGCCCTACAAGCTCCAAACAAGTAATTGACCTTTCTCTTTCTCCACGATAAAATTTGAAAAAAGTAATAAAATTTTTGGGGAAATTATGTTTGAAAGATTTAAAAGATACGGAGAAGAATTTAAAACCTTTGCAATGAGAGGAAACGTTATCGACATGGCTGTCGGTATAATTATTGGTGCAGCTTTTGGGAAAATTGTGGATTCTCTTGTTAAAGATATCATAATGCCACCACTCGGTTGGCTTTTAGGCAGGGTGGATTTTTCAAAATTATACCTTGTTTTGCCTGATTATAACGGGAAATTCGTTCACTACAAATCCTTAGATGCCGCTCAAGCCGCAGGTGCAGTCACCATAAACTACGGAATGTTTATCAACACAATCATCAGTTTTTTAATCGTTGCATTTGCCGTATTTTTACTGATTAAAGGCATAAATAAATTGCAAAAATTGAACTCAAAAACCTGTGAAGAAAAAACCGCAACAACAAAAGAATGCCCTTATTGCTGCTCCTCAATAGATATTCGAGCAACAAAATGCCCTAATTGTACAAGCGATTTGCAAAACTAATTTCGTTGCCTTAAATAACTTTCGACAAAGCCGTCCAAATCACCGTCCATTACAGCGTCAACATTCCCAACCTCGTAACCTGTTCGATGGTCTTTAACCATTTTGTACGGGTGGAAAACATACGAACGAATTTGCGACCCGAAATTAATCTCAGAAGTTTCCCCTTTGATATCAGCCATTTTTTGCTCATATTCAGCTTCTTTTATTGCCAAAAGTTTTGACACCAAAATTTGCATTGCGTACTCTTTGTTTTGAAGTTGAGAACGTTCTTGCTGACATTTTACGACAATTCCTGACGGCTTGTGCAAAATTCGCACGGCAGTTTCGACCTTGTTAACATTTTGTCCTCCCGCACCACCTGAACGCATTGTGGTAATTTCCAAATCCTCAGACGGGATAACGATAGTTTTTTCAAAATTTTCAATAATCGGCGAAACTTCAACCGAAGCAAAACTGGTTTGTCTTTTGCCGTTAGCGTTAAACGGTGAAATCCTGACCAAACGATGAACTCCTTTTTCCGCCTTTGCATACCCAAACGCATATTTTCCCGAAATCTTAATGGTTGCGGACTTTATCCCCGCTTCCTCTCCGTCCAATTTGTCAAGAAGTTCCGATTTCCAACCTCTTTTTTCGACCCAACGAAGATACATTCTAAGGAGCATACTTGCCCAATCCTGAGCATCTGTTCCGCCCGCTCCAGAATTTATCGTCAAAATAGCATCGGCACTATCGTATTCACCTGACAACATTTGTTCTAACTCAAATTTTTCCAAATCCTTGCTCAAATCTTTTAATTGAGCCAAAGAATCTTCAATCAAGTCACTGTCGGACAGTTCGATAGAAGCATTGCAATCATCAATTACGGATTGCCAATTTTCAAAATTAGATATTATATCTTTTTTTTCTTTAATTTCTTGTCCTAATTTTGAAACCTTTGCAGTATCAGACCAAATTTCAGGATGTTGCATTTCCTGTTCCAATGTTGTAACCTCTTTTACCAAAGTGTCAGGGTCAAAGACACTCCTTGAGTTTAGCAACTCTTGGGATTATTTCGTTTAATTTTTGTTTTAATTCCGTTTCCATACAAAAATTGTATTATAAAAAAGCCGCCTGTGCAAAAAATTAAGAGAAACAATCTGTTAAGCCGGTAACAGATGCCGGATAACGCATTCACTACAGTTCGTGCTGTTCGGAACGACAGCAGCCTACCAAGTGGCTCGTCATTCTGAAAACTTAGAAAATTTTTGCGATTGAAATGAGCAAATAAATTTTCTTGTTATTCAGAATCTGTCACAGAGTTTTGTAAAGATATGTAACAAAATAAATAAGATATAGCAATTATATACTCTAAAAATACTTTATAAATATGTAAGCGTTAAGCAAGCAATAAAAAAGATTAAATAAACACGAGACATAAATTACACTACCTACTACACACTAACCTTCTACTACACACGAGGAATTGAAAAAGATTCCAAACTCTTTCTTCAGAAAGGGTTTTTTTTTTGCCCTTTTTTTAATTTACAACAATATTTTCAATCTTTCTTGTTAATAATTGTTAATATTTATCTTCTTTTATTAAAGAAAAGATTAAATCAGACCGATAACTAATTTGTAATCAGAAATAATTAGTCTAACGGAGTAAATCAATTATGATAAAGAAGATAACAACACCCTCTAATAACAAATCAGGTTGTGTTGAACTTATATTAAGAGGAGCAAAAAAGCGTCGCACATTGGCTTATGCTAATGCTAATATGATAAATTCTGACGCTGGGATTAAAGCTAATTTAAGAGCTGTAAAATAGCCTACCGAGTAAAAAAAATGATAAGAAAAGAGAGTATTAATAAAGCCGGTCACTAAATACCGGCATTTTTATTGAGTTTAGTAAGGCGGCACGCCCAAAAGGTCGTGCAGCCTTATCTTTAAAGTATTTTTCTATTAAAAATTATCTTCTGCTCAAAACAAACCCGTGTACCGTCTTGTCAAAAGTAAGCTGAATATCAACACCTTTACCGTTGAACGACTCAGGCAGAGCCTCAAACGGAACAGAAATTTTAACAGCATCAGTTGCTGCAGTATCAAATTCTTTATTTCCCGAAGTTTTAAATTCACTCAAAGTCACAAGAGTTCCGCTTTTGGACACCGTGAAAATAACGGCAACCTTCAAATCGCCCTCAACCTGCGGTCTTTTCCAATTACTTGCAACTTTTGATTGCAATGTTCGCATATACGCATTAAAATCAATCGCTGTAGGTTTTTCTTCAACCGTTTTTTGTTCTGTTTTTGCTTCTGTCGGTGGGTTTATCAGTGTAATTTCAGGTTGAGTTTGAGGTTTTACACTTGTTTGTTTCTTTTCGGCAACTGTTTTACAAACCAATTCCAAGTAATCTTCAACAATACTATCAGGCGGAACGGTGTGCCAACTGTCGCCAAGCGAAGAATCCGTAGCTATTAAATTATTCTTCAAACCATACACCAAAACATCGTTCATTTTGATTTTTCGAGAAGAACAATCCACGCTATATCGCACCAAATCATACCAAATTTTTTGAGAATAAGATTTTTCCGCCAACACAAAATCCTGATTTCCGTCATTCAATTCCTTTGTCCAGAACGAATAAACGCTACTTTGATTAGGCACTGGCATGATGCCTGAAACATCTAAATAAATTTTATCGGTTATTTTTGTCCAATTTGCAGCATAAGCACACAGTCCAACCGCAACAACCATCAATGAAATAATTATTTTACGCATAAAATTACTCCAAATTATCTAATATAAATTTCCCTATTTTACCTTCTCTAAAATCTCGCAAAATATAAACGGAAGTTCGCTCCCTATCAGTACTTCCGCCTGTCAAAAGCCAATTTCTGGTAATCGAAATATTATCAATATTTAACTCCAACTCCTCAGGTAATTTGTAATATTCTCTAAACATTTTAGCCTGATAATCGTTCAACACGTCAAGCAATTCTTGAGCAACAATTTCATTAGAATAAGCATTTTCGGAAATCGCATTAACAAATGCCAATTTTCTTGCCTTTTGTTGGTCTTCTTGTTTCATCGGAATAATACCCGGAGTATCAAGAAGTTCCAACTGCGGGTTAATTCTTACCCACTGTTGCTGACGGGTAACCCCTGCTTTTGCTCCAATTTTCGTCTTTGAAGACCTTGTCAATTTATTGATAATACTTGATTTTCCGACATTTGGCATGCCAACAACCATTACCCTTGCAGGACGTCTTAACAAACCTTTTGCCATAATCGCCTGAATTCTCGGTTCTGACAATTCAACAGACTTTTTGACAATAAATTTCAAGTCTTTTGAATTTTTCGCATCGGTAGGGATAACAGGAAAACCTGACTGCTCCGTCAAATAGTCAACAAATTTTGATAATTCTTGTTTGGGAGTTAAATCCGCCTTATTAAGCAAAATTAAACGAGGCTTTTGACCTAAAAGCCTCGAAATTTCTACATAACTACTCGATAACGGCAAGCGTGCATCAAGCACCTCAATCACTGAATCCACCAAAGAGAGTTGCTCTTTTAGCTTTTTTTCTGCTTTAGCAATATGTCCCGGATACCAGTGAATATGAGTCTTATCTTTTTTCAATTTTTTCCTTAATACGAGTTGCCTTACCTGAACGTTCTCTCAAGTAGTATAATTTTGCACGTTTAACATCACCACGTCTTAAAACGTTGATTTTGTCAATTCTTGGTGAGTTGATTAAGAATACTCTTTCTACACCAACACCTTGGAATACTTTTCTAACAGTGATAGTTTTGTTCAAACCTGAACCGTGCATTTTAATGATAGTACCTTCAAATGCTTGGATTCTTTCTTTGTTACCTTCAACGATTTTAACAAAAACTTTTACTGTATCACCGGCATTAAGACTTGGTAGGTCTTTGCCCAAATAATTTTTTTCTAATTCATCAATGATTGGGTTATTCATTTTTGCTTTCCTTTATATTTCTAATATCTTACTAAATTGTGTAATTCCTTAATCGGTGTTTATTAACTTTTCCACACAAAGCTCACCGACGCACGTTCGTATCATAAATACTATAATAAAGTCTGTAAATTTGCAAGTCGTCATCTCAAGATTGTTAATAACTGTTACGGGCATTAGTTTATAATCGAAAATTCATGATATATTTACAATTATGGGAACCGATTACAAAAAACTTTTAAAAAAGAAGAAAAAGAAGTATTGCGACATTAACACAATGGGCGTAAACATTGATAAAAACGAGTATTACGAGATAATTCTGTCAAACTCGGCACATCCTGAAAATTGTAGTAAAAATAAATAAAGGCGAGATAAATTCAACATCTCGCCCTTTTTAAAATATAATTTGTTTAATCTTTACTAAGAAATTTCATGAATTTTCAAGAAGTTTGTAGATTCACCTGACATAAAGTGAGGAACAGACCCCGTCAAAATCACGATATCCTTAGTGTTCAAACTCAAACCGTTCTTCAAAAATTCGTCCATCAATAAGAACGCTTGAGCATCAATGTTCAATTCATGCCCTAAAGTTTTTTCAATTTTCATTGAAAAAACATTATTATATAATTGCAACCATCTGCAAACCTTTAAATCAGAAGACAGCGAATAAATCGGAACAGTCGGTCTGCATTCTGACATCAAAGCAGGCGTATAACCCGTTGCGGTCAATGCAATAACACCTTTAACCGCAGGAATGTGTTTCACTGTATCAGCAACAGACAAAGCAATCGCTTTCGGAATTTCGTTTGTAAAACCTTCAAGATTTCTTACAAATTCATTTTTACGAATAAATTGGCTATTGTCGATTTCTTCGGCAATTTTACCCATAACCGTAACCGCTTCCACCGGATATTTACCCATTGCGGTTTCACCTGACAACATAACTGCATCTGCACCGTCAATAATCGCATTGGCAACGTCAGAAGTTTCTGCTCTTGTCGGAATAGGATTTTCAGTCATGGATTCTAACATTTGTGTAGCAACAATAACAGGCTTTCTTGCCATATTTGCCTTTTTAATGATCGTTTTTTGAGCAATCGGCAATAATTCTGTTTGAATTTCAATACCCAAATCGCCTCTTGCAACCATAATACCGTCAGAATGTTCAATAATTTCATCAATATTTTCGATTGCCTGCGGTTTTTCGATTTTTGAAATAATCCTTAATCTTGAGCCGTTAGCACACAATATTTTTCTCAATTTCAAAAGGTCTTCTTTATTTCTTACAAAAGACAAACCGAGATAGTCGATATCGTTTTTCATTGCAAAGTCAACGTATTCCAAATCGGTCTTTGTTAAAATATCAATACTACCTGTTCCGCCAGGGATATTCAAACCCTTTCTTGATTTGATTTCGCCTGAAGTTAAAACTTTTGCATAAACGACATCACCTTCAGTTTTTTCAACGACAAATTGAAGTTTTCCGTCATCTATTAAGATTTTTTCACCTGACTTAACATCCGTTGCGATGCCTTTATAATCAACAGGAATAATCCCATCAACGTATTTTTCCTGATAACGGAATTTCAAAACTTCTCCCGCACCAATTCGGATTGGTGCATCAAGTTGTCCAATTCTGATTTTAGGACCTTGCAAGTCCAAAAGCACAGGAATTATTGCATTTTCTTCTTTTTCAATTTTTCTGATATAACCTAATGTTCTTGTGTGAGTTTCGATATTGTCATGTGAAGAGTTAATTCTGAACATAGTAACACCGGCTTTGAATAATTTTCTAATCATTTCCTCGTTATTTGAAGCGGGGCCTAAAGTTGAAACTATTTTGGTTGGAATCAATTTTTTCATATTTTTTATCCTCCTGTTGGAAAATTATGGGTAAATACTTTACATTTAATCATATATATAATATAATAAACATGAAATTTGGTTTACTTATTTAATAGAAAGATGAGGAAGTGGAAATGAAAAAATTATTAGCAAGCTTGTTAGTAGGCGGCTTTATTGCATTAAGCACTACGTCTGCATTTGCTTATCAAGGAATCAATGATATTAACCAAAATTATTGGGCTCAAACAGAAATCGCAAGCGTTGTAAACGATTCAGTTATGACATTGACTGACGGTAACTTCAATCCTGAAGGTGTTATGTCAAGAGTTGAATTTGTTAAAGCATTGTTAAAAGTTTTAGGGAACGAAAACTTAGAAGTAACTTCAAAAGTTAAATTTTCTGATGTTACTAAATCTTCTGACATCTATGCTCCAATCGCAAGATCTCAACAATTAGGTTTGGTTTACGGCTACCCTAACGGTTCTTTCCAACCACACAAAGCAATGTTGAGAGATGAAGCTCAATCAGTAATCAGCCACATCACTATTGATGGTTCAGTTGATTCTTCAGTTATATCTAAGTATTCAGATGCTAACAAAATTCCGGCATGGGCTAAAGCTGTTTACGCAAAAACTCTTTCTTACGGAATCTATGTAAACCACCCGAATGAACTGGAATTAAGACCAACCGAAAATCTTACAAGAGCAGAAGCTGCTGTTCTATTGTACAGATTGAGACAAAGATTAGACTTAGTTAAATCTCAATACAAACACGTTAACGAAACAGTTTTAGGAACTGAACACTTGAACGTTACTAAAAAAGCTGAATGTAACGAAGTAACAGTTACTAACTTGAGAAACATCATCAAACAAGGTAACGTTTTAGAAGTTGAATTTAACGAAGCATTCAAATCAAAACTTCACGCAGCAGGCGATTCAGTAACTTTCACAAACGCTGAAGATATCGTTACTGAAGAAGGTACTTTGTTATTCCCTGCAGGTTCGATTTTCTACGGTTCTGTATTAGATATTAAAGACCCTCAATGGTTCAACAAAAACGCTAGAGTTTACACTCAAATCACTAAAGTTGTAACTCCTGACGGTAAAACAGTTGATATGAACGCTAAACCTTTCTACAAAGATTATGCTTTGAAAGAAGGTCCTTGGATGACAGCAGGTAAAGTTGCATTGTACACTGTTGGTGGTACTGCAGTTGGTACAGGTGCAGGTGTTGGTTTCTCATTCATTCCGAAACCTCACAAAGTTGGTACAGGTATCGCTATCGGTACTCCTGTTGGTGCAGGCGTTGGTTTAATCACAGGTTTGGTAACTCCTGGTTTGAACTACAGTGCTAAACAAGGTGAAGAAATCCAAGTTATCTTGTTAGACGATGCTAGCATCTCTAAGTAATTCTTGAATTTACTAAACATTGAAAAAGACTTAGAACAAATGTTCTAAGTCTTTATTATTTGGAAAATTTATCATTTCAGGCTAGACAAAAAAGGGCATTCAAACCGACCGTTCGGTTATAGAAAAGAGATTTAAAAATTATAAAATAATAATGTAGTCGATAGATTTAATCCAAATAAAAATTAAGGAGATAGTTAATGAAACAATTATTTGCAACACTTGGAGTATTGGCAATTCTTGCAATTCCGACACAAGGCTTTGCCTGGACATACGAAGGCCCTAACAGTCTAAACCCGTTCACAGGTTTCAGACAATGTAACAAATGCGAAAAAGTCGTAAAATGCAAATGTAAATGCAAGAAACCCAAACTTACAAAATGTGAAAAACTACACGGAGTAAAAATACAAAAAGGTACAGTTTGCGGTTGTGCAGCACCTATCCAATACGAAAACCCATGCCCAACCTGCCGCAAAGCATTTTAATTCACATTTTTACTTCCTAAAAAAATGTCGGTCATAAGACCGACATTTTTGTTTTAAAATTCAATACTTTTAAGAGTTTTAAAGATTTTATCCGTAATCTCTTGGATATATTCTTGGCTAACCATTCCGTTAATAACGGCATCTGAAATTTGGTAAGTCGGACGAATATATTTTTGAGCGGTATTATTAACATCTGCAAACTGCATATCCGCCGCAACACCTGTTTTGCCACGACCGGCAGCACGTTTATACCATCTCTCCTTAATGACTTCTAGCGGAGTGAAAACAAAAACCTTCACGTCCATAATGTCACGGATACCTTCATTCAAAACATAAAGACCTTCGGTCAAAATTACTCTTGCAGGCGTTTTTTCATCACCGTCAGGAGTTGATTCACAAGTTACAAAATTGTAGCGAGGAGAACGAATTGTCAAACCTTCCTTCAAGGCTACCAAATGACTTTTCATCAAATCCAAATCAATAACATCAGGTGTATCAAAACTGAAACCTGTTTTGAACAATTCCTCATAACTTCCTGCTTCTTTCAATTCTTTGGAAGTGTCTTTGTAATAATCATCACATCTGATAACGGTGTAAATTCCTTCAGTTTTATCTTTCACACACGCTTTTATTGTATTATCAACAAAAACAGTCTTTCCTGATGCACTTTCGCCCGTAATCCCGATTAGAAAAGTTTTTTTCTTTTCTTGAACAACTTTTCTGGCAATATTCATAATCAAATTGTCAGAAATCTTCAAGAATAACGGCTGTTCCTGCTTACTGTCTTCTTCCAAGATTTTTTTCAAACTATCTACAATATTTGAGATAATCTCCATATCTCTGCGATTTGAATAATAATTGTAACTGGTTAAATCGTAATCTTTCAACATTTAAACTTCCTTATTTTCAAAATATGCTACCATTTTACTGTAAAATTAATTAAACCTCTACTAAAAATGAAATTTTGTAACAAAATGTTTATCATTATTAAAGTTTTTATGCAAAGTGACCGATAAGAATATTGTTAAGATATGAAGGAGTACAATTTATGTATCAAGATGAGATTTTTGAAAACGCACTAAAAGAAGCAAGAGAAGAAAATTACAAAGCATTAAAAGAAGAAGTTAGCACTGTAGAAAAATTGATTGAAAAAATGCTTTCCCAATTTTTGGAATGCAGCACATCAATTTCAGAACGTGACTATCACGTTTGTGGGGTGTAAAACTTACAAAAATTAAAGGAGTCGAAAATTTCGACTCCTTTTTGGATTTTAAAAAGTATTTATTTTATGTTATGCAGTATATCCTAAAAATTTGTTATTTTTGTTAGGATTTATTGAATAATCGTTTTGTTTTGCGTACCCGACTGACGGAACATCTCCGAACAAACTTTTGTAATACATATCATTTGAGTACGGATTTGAAACAAATGTACTGTCATAAGGTAACTGGAACGGCTCAAATGCCGGAGTGGTTGTTATCGGTTGTTGCACTACAGGCTGTTGAGTTACTCCTGTTGTATCAGTTGCAGTGGCACCACCAACTGTTGCGGTCGGATTTTGAGATTTGATATTTACAACCATTTTGATAGCTTCTTCAATCGGAAGTCCTGCTTGTTGCAAGGTCGCAATATCTTCGTCGGTCAAGCCCAATTCTCTCAAAATTGATATACCTTCTTGAGAGTAACCGCCTTGAGCAACATCTTGTCCGTCAACGGCTACAGGCTGTTGTACAGTTCCTGCTACAGGTTGTTCAGTGCCTTCACCTTGAGCAGGTTGAGTAACTGTTCCGTCTTGTTGACCTTGTTCAACTTCTTGTTGTCCTGCAGTTGGTTGTTCCCCTGAGATTTCCTGTTGAGTTTGAACTAATTTTTGTTCTGCTTCTGCAGCTTCAACCTCAGCCTTTGCCAAGTCATAAATTTGGTCAAATGTGTATCCTTGAGCCTTCATAGCATTAATAGCTTCTTCAGTTACACCATTTGCTTCAAGAAATTCTTTTTTCTCAGAATAAGTGTCACCGGTTAACTTGCTGACAGCCCATTCACCACCGATGAAGCCCAACATTCCGCCAAATACGGAACCGATAGCACCACCTGCTAAACGTAAAGTTGCTTTACCGGCTTCTTTCAAGCCAGCCCCGATGCCTTCCTCTTTAGTTGCTGAAACGACATTCGGCAATTCCAAACCTATCATCAATAAAGAGTTAATCAATGGCATTTTTGAAACAAACCCTTTGCCAAGACCTTTCAAACCGCCCATAAATCCGCTTTTGCCTGCTGCTTTTGCGGCTGAAACGCCAGCTTTTCTTGCGGCATTCATATCTTTTGGAAGATTTACAATATTTTTTCCCAAACGTTTAAAGAATCCGCCATTTTTTGCAGCGGCTTCGGATTCTTTAACAACAGCCTTTGTGCCTGCTTTAATTTTTGAAAAAATAGAACCTTTGGTGGATTTCATCGCAGCACGAGCTGTTTCACTTCCTGTTCCAAAGATAAAATCAGGAGCGGCTTTTGCGACCCGTCCTGCATTTTTAACACCTTTTGCAAGTGTTTTCCCGCCAACTTTTTGGGCGGCCTTAACGGCTAATTTGCCAATTGCTGATACAATTCCCATCTTTCTTTTTTCCCCTTTCTTTAATATTCAGATGTTTATAATATCCCCTATGTATTTATAAACAAATTTTTGCCACAGGAATTGCCTTATTGTTAAGATTTATTAATACAACAGTGTTTTAGGGTGTTAACTTATTAATTTATTCTGATTTTAAAGCGATTCTAAATCACCGAGTAGGAACAGAAAATTACGTTTCGAGTTCATCTCAACTCATTTTCTAGTCAGTTCAGAATGACTATTTAGAAAGCCAAACAAGGCATTGCGTCATTCTGAAAAGATTAAAAATCAAGCAATTTTTAATTGGGTAGATTTTATCTTATTCAGAATCTGTTTTAAATTTGTTCAATTCCCCATAAAACAAACTCTGAATCAAGTTCAGAGTGACTGAGCGATGAGCCTACCAAAGCTCTCGTCCTTCAAAACTTAAAATCCACCATAAAAAAAACGGACTATTATCAAATAGTCCGTGAAAGGTTTATATTTTACTGTTTAGGTTATCCGATTGTATTGAATTTCATTCCTTGCATCATTATATCGTTTGCATATTGGCTGTTGTATAAGTTACCGCCCAACATATCATCAGGTGAAGTAGGATAAGGTACGAACGGATTTGCTCCGAATGGTACTGTTTGCGGTTGTTGTACAGGATTTGTCATTCCTTGTTGTTGTGCAATTACCGCTTGCGGGTCAATACCCATTTGTTGCAAAGTTTCAAGTGCTTCTTGTTGTTTTTGAGCAATTTCGTCTTGTTTTTCGGTATATGATTTACCTACAACCTTTGAAGTAAGCCAATCACCTACCATCCAACCAACGATACTGCCAACACCAGGGAATACCATTGAACCGATAGCCGCACCTATTGAACCGCCAACCAATCTGCTACCTGATTTTGCGACTTCTGCAATACCTTGTCCGATACCTTGTTCTTTTGTCGCCTTAATTACGTTCGGTAATTCAGATGCAATCAAAATTAAGTTACCAATCAAAGGCATTTTCTTGCCAATTCCGCTAAAGAACCCTTTTGTTCCGCCCCAAATCGAACTTTTACCTGCTGCTTTTGCTACTGCTGCACCATCTTTAACCGAAGCCTTAATTACGGATGGAGTAGATTTCAAAGAAGACCACATTCTTGACCAAATTGAGCCGTTTGCTCTTGTATTTTTTGCAACGTCAAGTGCTAACTTACCGCCACCTTCTTTAATACTTTGCCACAAAGATTTTTTAATTGAGCCACCGTTTTTCATTGCAGCCTTAAAACTGTCTGCGGTTCCACGAACAAAAGTGTCAGCACCTTTATCAAAAATAATATCAGGAACTGTTTTCAAAGCACGTTTTACTGTTTTAATACTTGGCATTGCTTTATATGCCGAAGAAATAATTGACGAGATACCCATACCTATACCTACCTTTTTGCCTATAAAAATTTAACCTACACATCTTTATAAACAAATATTTTTTGAAGAATTTGCGTGAAACGGTAAAATATTTACAAAATTTAACAAAAAGTTTGTTATGACAAAGACTATTCAGAAGCTGTTTCAAAAATTTTTCAACCTCGTAACAGATTCCGGATCGGAGTCCGGAATGACTATTGGGTGTGCGCTCCAATATTTGGCATTATTATTCAAAATTTGCTATTCAATGTAACAAAAACTTAACATTTAAAACAAAATATTAAAGTTATCACAAAATTGTACCGATATATAAAATGTAAGTTAAATAAGATAAATCAAAACAGATTATAATTTTCCTCCTTTTTCCCCTACTACTAACTACCTACAATGGAACCCGCAAGGTTCCTTTTTTATTAACAAAAAACCGCACGATTAACTCGTACGGTTTTATTTTTCCTTCGGGATTGACTAAAACTTAGAAAGCACCTGTTCCAGCACCTGCGAACGCTGATGAAAGCAATGCTAAAATCATAACACCATAAAACATAAATGCTAAAATTCCAAGAATTACTGCCGCTACATAAACCCAGCCAAGCCAGTTAATGTATTCAAACAAGTCGCCACCATCAGCAGCCTTATATTTGTTGAAAGCCAAAGTGAAACCATCCACCAATGCCCAAATTGCACTGATAGGTGCAGTCAAACCTACAAGAGTTAGCACTACCATTACCCAAGCAGAATTTGTCTTACCTGTGTAAAATCTGTGTGCTCCAAATGCTCCTAAAAACCAGCACAATACCATTGCTGCAACCCAGTTTTTTCCTTTTAATTGTTCTAATTCCATGTCTTATTCTCCTTTCTTTAAGTAAGATATTATTAATGTGGTAAAAATACCGACCATAAACTAGAAATTGTACCGACAACCGCTAACAAGGCACTAACGCCAAGTAAAATTAAGACTATCATTCCACAACCCGGATTTTCGCCTACTAATGCGTTTCCCTTGGCATCTTGAAATTTATTTATTGCGATTGAAATCAAATCTACCAAAGCCCAAATTACACTTATCAGACTACCTATACCCGTTAGTGTCAATACCAACTGAACAACGCCAATCCATACATACCCTGTATAAAAACGGTGAATACCCAAAGGGCCTAAGAAAAGCGCCAAAAGAATAGTCGTCATCCATGATTTGTCACCTTTATTGTCATTCAAACCGGATTGTTCGGAACCAAAGTATTGTTCATTAGACATAAATTATTTTCTCCTTTCAATAATAAAAATAACCCATAGTTATTTTAGTTCTAACTATGGGTTTTGAAATCATCTATATAATGTAATAAATTATTTACCTGTTGAGCCAAAACCACCTTCGCCACGCTGAGTTTCGGTCAATTCAGTAACAACTTCGATTTTTGCCTGTTCAACACGGGCAATTACCATTTGTGCAATTCTTTCTTGCGGTTGAATTGTGTAAGCCTCGTTTGAAACATTTACGATAGGAACGCAAACTTCCCCACGATAATCTTCATCAATCGTACCAACACAGTTAATCAAAGTAATTCCGTGTTTGATTGACATGCCTGAACGAGGTCTGATTTGAGCCTCAAACCCGTGTTCCAGTTCGATTTTCAAACCTGTAGGGATTAATTTTCTCTCTAACGGTTTTAATTCGATAGGTTCTTCAATCGCAGCACACAAGTCCATGCCTGCAGCACCTTCTGTTTTATACTCAGGCAAAATCCTGTTATGCGGTAATTTTTCAATTTTCAATACTGTCATTAAACTTTCCTTTCTTAATTCTTAAACGGCTTTAATTTCTTCCTCAACTTTTGCCAAAATTTCATCTAATTTTGAAGCATCTTTCACGCCGCCTTGTGCAAAATTAGGTCTTCCGCCACCGTTAGCACCAGTAAATCTTGCGATTTCGCCAACGATTTTACCTGCGTTAATTCCTTTTTTAACAAAACTATCTGAAACTTTAACCGCAACAGTTGTATTTGCAGCCAAAACGATTACACTGTCCCCGAGTTTGTTAGACAAATATTCCAACCCGATTTTTACACCCAAAGGTTTCAAGTCTGCAACTTTTGAAATAAACAACTCGAAAAATTGCAAGAAGAAAATACTCGTCATAAATTTGCTTCATTTATTTCAAAAGCACAGGATATTGACGGCGGAAAGTT
>SFZC01000056.1 GCA_004558955.1 bacterium
CCATAAACATCGAAACTTACATCAAGCCTTCTCGTATTGCTCCGGAACACCAGACTCAGCCCCCTCCCTCCTGGCACCCCGTATTAAATGCGACACACACGGACGCGTGGACGGTACTACCGGATAGTAACGGATACACCCGGACACCCCCGGACACCCGCGGAACCTTGTTGTATGTTGCGTAATGTACACACCCGGACACCCGCGGATCCTTGTAGAATGTTGCGTAATGTTGTTTTACGTGAAACGTTCCGGTTGACCGGAAAATCCTACCATGAATATAGTACAATGTACAATATTCACGGGTTAGTATCTTGAAATATGTATAGTTACTAGTGTATAATGTCCATAGGACACGTGAAAGGGGTGAAATAATGGGAAAAAGTGTTGAAAGTCAAGTTCGATATTTCAATAAATACGTTTGCGGAATGTTTGGTGGTTCACCCAAATTTGATTTTGCTGATAAAACCGCGTGTATCAATCAACATATTGCGTATATGTTAAATCGAACACAATCAATGTTTCGTTGGAAAGGTTTACCAGACACAATTCCAGAACGTTCTCTTGAATTATTTTTGCAAACGAACGGAAACGTTTGTTTCTATAAATATAATGGGGAATTGTACGTTTTCACCGGGGGAATGGGTGGCGAACCAGATGTATATTATATGCCCACGGTTTACACAATTGCTAACCCCGCATTGAAAATATCGAAATCACTTAAAATTGGCACCGAATGTGTTGTTATGCCGAATGATAGTTTATATCTCGGTTTAATACCCATGTTTTCACGTTATGCTTCTGGCATGACGGAAAATGAACTTTCGATGAAACTTGCAATAATCAATTCCCGTATTATCGATATTATTTCTGCACCGGACGATAGAACGCGCGAAAGTGCCGAAAAATTTCTTTCTGATATTGATAACGGTAAACCGGGCGTTATTGCTGAAAATGCGTTCCTTGACGGTATTAGAGCACAACCATACGGTACAACGGCGAATAGTAACGCGTTGACAAATTTAATTGAAATGGAACAGTATTTAAAGGCAAGTTGGTTTAATGAACTCGGATTGAACGCGAACTATAATATGAAACGTGAAAGTTTGAACTCGTCCGAAAGTCAAATGAACAATGACGCGTTGTTACCGTTGGTAGATGATATGTTAAAATGCCGGGAACTTGCAATTGAAAAAGTAAATAAAATGTTTGGAACTGAAATTTCTGTTTCCCTTGCGTCAAGTTGGGAAGATAACGAACAGGAAATTGAACTTGAACACGAAAAAATTTCCGGTCAACCGGAAACGAAAGGTGGTGAAACTGAAAATTATGAACAGGAATGAACCTAAACGTTTGAACGATGTTTTTCCAGAATGGTTAACTGGCGGCGGTATATTTTCGACGTTACAAACATTCCCGGTTCCATGGAAAGATAAAAATATTTCTAGGTCGTTGGATTTGGAATATCACGGGAACATTTCTGGCGGGAAAATTATTTCGCCTTTGGTGGAAAAAATTATATCTGGGGAAATCCTAACCGAAACGGAAAAAAACCTACTCGCAACATCAATTCTTGCCGTTTGTGGTGTTAATTGGGGTAAACAATGGGAAACAATGTCGTTTAAATATAACCCGATTGAAAACTATTCAATGCAGGAAAAAATGACAGATGATAAAACCGTTGACGAGTACGGCAAAACCAGAACCAGAACGGACAATTTGCAACACACGAAAACTGGAACTGAAGAAGATTCGACAGATTTAACTGACACAACAACACCTAATTTGTCTACAACGGACGAAAATGCAGTATATGGTTTTAATTCATCCAACCCGGTTCCGTCAGATGAACAGACAAAACACGAAACCGGAACCAACACCAACACGCGAACCGGAACAGATACGCGGACTTATAACACGACGGACGCGGACACCGGAACGCAAACAGATAACGATGGGGGTTCCGATATCCGAACCAGAAACTACACCTTGTCCCGTTCGGGAAATATAGGTGTCACAACGTCTCAACAGATGATTGAAAGCGAACGTGCTTTATGGGTATGGAACTTTTTCAGAAATGTTGTTTTCCCAGATATTGACAGGGTTTTAACAATTCAAATATATTAAAATATGAAAGGGGTTTAATACTATGCAGGTAAATCAGATTTATCAGATTATGAACAATGTAACCGGGGAAATTCTCGGTGAAAGCGCCGTATTATCAGAGGATTTGTCTAACATTGTCGATATCGGAACGGCGATATTCAATGCGAGTGCTGTCGACAATTATGTTAAATCTTTAGTAAATCATATTGGGCGCGTTATATTTGTGAACCGCCCGTATTCCGGGAATGTTCCGTCTGTTCTCATGGATAGTTGGGAATATGGTTCGGTTCTTGAAAAAATTAACGCCGAACTCCCAGACGCAACAGAAAATGAAAGCTGGGAACTCGCCAACGGTACAAGTTATGACCCGAACGTTTTCTATAAACCCGTTGTTGCCGCTAAATTTTTCAACAAGCGCGTTACTTTTGAAATTCCTATGTCTTTTACCGAAAGACAGGTAAAGGAAAGTTTTAGCAACGCGGAACAGTTGAACGGTTTTCTTTCCATGTTATACAATGCTATTGACAAGGCTATGACGGTAAAGGTTGACGCGCTTGTTATGCGCACGATCAATAACATGATTGGCGAAACTCTGCATGCGGATTTCGCCGAGGGTACATATAATGGCGGTTCCGGCGTTAAAGCGGTTAATCTGCTCTATCTCTACAACCAGAGATATGGAACAACTCTAACAGCCGAAAAAGCAATCACTGAACCGGAATTTATTAGGTTTGCGTCGTATGAAATGGGCGTTTATATGTCGCGTATGTCCAAAATTTCTACTCTGTTCAACATCGGTGGAAAGGATAGATTCACACCGTCTGATATGTTACACGTTGTACTTCTCGCTGATTTCAAGAAAGCGGCAAATGTATTTTTACAGTCTGATGTGTTCCACGACAGTTTTACAGAACTTCCTAACGCGGACGTTGTTCCGTATTGGCAGGGTTCGGGAACGGGGTATAGTTTCGCAGATATTTCTAAGGTGAAAATCAAAACGGCAAGTGGCGCGACTATTGACGCGAGCGGTATTCTCGGCGTAATGTTTGACCGCGACGCACTCGGTGTTACGAACCTTGACCGCCGTGTTACCACCAACTATAATCCGAAAGCCGAATTTTACAACAACTGGTATAAATTCGACGCGGGGTATTTCAACGATACGAACGAAAACTTTGTTGTTTTCTTTGTAGCGTGATTTCAGTTGACCGGAAAATATAAGAGGACGGTAACACGTCCTCTTACATTTTAAAGTGGGGGATATGTTATGGCAAAAATTTTTGGTTACGAATTAGGTGTTATCGGTACGCAAGGCGGGGATAATCCTAACGATACACAACACGCGCCCGTTAAATCAGATTTTACAGCAGGAGAAGATATTACACCCTTTATGGGTATTAAAAACGGAACCACTTTTACTAATAAATCCGGGGATACGTGGACGTTTGAAAATGTATATGGCTCGAATGCGTTAGTTAGTAGTAGTAATACTTGTGTAATTGACGGAAAATCTTATTCATATCCGGATACCGAGTTATTTTTAGGAATAAGATACAATGCGGCTTCAACAGTTAAGTATGAGAAAGGTTCGTTTATGTTTATCGCGCATTCTTCTGAAGGAAACCCGCGAATAGGACACCCAACAAGGGTTTCTACAAAAAAACCGCCATTTATAGCGGCGAATGAAAATTCCGGTGGATGGGTGGAAATTATAGACGGGGTTCCACAATGGACAGAAAATGATTTAAATAAACATGTTTGGGACGCTTTTTCCATATTTTGCGCACGGGAAGTTTATTCTCAGAAAAAAGATAACGACCCGTATTCCGGTATAGATGGAGAAGGCAATATTCCCGGTGGGGGTTCGGTTGAAATACCGTCATTCCCGCAATTAAGCTCCACGTCAACTGGAATTGTTGGATTGTTCGCCCCGTCCCCGGCACAAATGGCGGCACTAGCGGACTATATGTGGACGGATTTCGGGGGAACGGGAACCGATGTGACAGGGGTATTGAAAGAAATTGTAGAAGCGTTGAAACGTTCTATTTCAAATCCGCTTGATTATGTTATCGGGTTAAATATAATTCCCTCTCAAGGGCTGTCAATCGGCGAATCAAGTGTAATTAAATTCGGGTTCACATCGTCCGGGGTTTCAATGCCGCGCTTGTCTAATCAATTTTTTACCGTTGATTGCGGTTCCTTATCATTCCCCACGTTATGCGGTGACACGTTTCTTGATTACGCACCCTATTCAAAATTTTCAATTTATTTACCTTATATAGGGTTTAAAGACGTTGACGCAAACGATTTTGTCGGGCATACAATCGGTGTTATTTACCACGGTGACACGGTAACAGGCGGTGTGACCGCGTATATAACGAAAGACGGATCCGTTATGTACCAATATTCCGGTTGTTGCGCGTTAAATATTCCGTTGTCGGCTGATAACTGGGGTAATACGATTTCCGGCGCGGTGCAAATTGCAACATCACTTGTTGCGGGCGCAACAATAGGCGGTGCGGCGGGCGTTGGAATGGCGGCGGCAAAGGGTGCGGCAAATGTGTCCGCGAACCCGTCCTTGTTATCCCCGCAAGTTTCCCATTCTGGCGCGGTTTCTGGCGGCGCGGGGTGTATGGCAATTCAATATCCGTTTGTAATTCGCGAAGCGGTTCGTTTCCATTCAACGGCGGGGTTTAATAAGTTTTCTGGATATCCGTCATATTACAACCGTTCGTTAAAAGACGTTTCCGGTTTTACAACTGTTTTTGACGTACATCTCGAAAATATCCCGGCAACGAACGGTGAAATCGCCGAAATTGAAAACCTTTTAAAAAGTGGGGTGATTTTATGAATATCATGTTATATTCCAATGCGTCGGAAATTAACGCGGTTGATAAAAAATTAACTGAACTAACCACACTAACAGGAACTTTACGCGAACAATCGTCTATTATTGACCCCATAATTACAATATCTGATATTGATAATTATATCGGTCAAATGAATTACGCATATATTCCGCAGTTCAACCGTTATTATTTCATAACTAACATTGAAAGCGTGCGAAAGAATCTATGGAAAGTTTCATTTCATGTTGACGTTCTTTATACGTATCGTGAATCAATTAGGGCAAACTCAGCAATTATTGAAAGGAACGAAAACGAATATGATTTGAAACTAAACGACGGGCTATTCCGCACACAACAAAACCCCCGAATTGAACAATTCCCGTTCCCGGCAGGCTTTAATACATGGAATTTTGTTCTTGCTGTCGCAGGCAACTAATTTTCCGGTTGACCGGAAATAAAAGGGGGTGAAACTATGACACCGGAAATTATCACGGAAATAGAGCAGTTAATTACAACAATTGGTTTTCCTATTGTGTGCGTTATTTTTATGTGGCGTAAAATCACGGACAGTGACGAAAAGCAAACCGCGCTTTTAACTGAACTCACTATTGCAATTAAAAACCTAACAGAATACATTAAAGGTGGTGAAAAGAAATGAAACTTGTTCATTCGTCCATTTCCGAAAATGTAAATAATGGTTTGGATGGGAAAGCGAAATCTGGTGATCAAACGGGAAAGGAAGTTTGCGTTCGTTCATGGTATTCTGCACCGTGGGATATTATGTTGCGTTACCACGATAAAAGCATAGGTGCGAAAGCGTCGTTGGCGGCGGTTAAACTAGCAAATTCAAATCTTGTTGGATATGACCAAAGCGAACGGAACACACTTTACAAAGCGTTGAAATCGGTTAATTTTGACGTTGACGCGTATATCAAAACCGGGAAGAAAACTGAAAGTGATTGTTCGTCGTTTGTCTATGCCGTGTTTTCTTGTTTCGTTCCCGGTATGCGTTCCGACGGTAACGCCCCGATCACTTCTACAATGAGAAATCTTTACAAGAAATGGGGGTTTGACGTATTCACGGGTTCCGATTATCTAAACGGAAACAAACTCATTAACGGCGATATTCTTGTAAAAGAGTGCGTGCATACGGTTATTGCAACCGATGGAACCACAACCGCAGTCCCGGAATATACCGAAACGGTTTACAATGCTATTGACGTTCTCGCCCGTGACGTTATAGCGGGTCAATGGGGGAACGGAACCGATCGCAAAGAAAAATTATATTCTGCCATACAAACCCGCGTTAATGAACTTTTGAAATGACAACGACCCCGGAACGTTTCACGTGAAACATTCCGGGGTTTCGTTTCCGGTCAACCGGAAATCTGTTTGCCGCACCAAATTAAATAATTACGGACGATTTCGCCAACCTCATTATCAGAATAGAAAACTTTGTCCTTGACGAAATATTCCGCAATTTTGCGTTCAATGTTCGTTGTCGGTTTCGTGATTTTTCGCTTATGATTCGGAAGTGGGGAAAAATCCGGCGAATATACAACCGCCGTTTCGGGGTTTTTAATTTCCGTCGTTTTTCTATGAATAAATGTGAACGACATATCCCCGTGTTGAATGATTTCGCATTGTAGCAAATCCCCGGCGAACTCGATAAAATACGTGAACAGAATTTCACCGGGCGTGAACTTTACCGGGCAATGCGGGTATATATCAATTTCCCACGTACCGCCTGTTATCATGGACAATTTCGGGTTGTCGAAAGCAAAATACAAATCACTTTCCTTTCCTTGTTTATTAGGGATTGTATATTCAACCGCAACGGTCAATTCGCTGTCCCCGTAACGGTATAAATCAATATCCCCCGGTTTCATTTCTTTAACGTGTGTCAAACCCATTTCTTTAAAATACGGACAGTAACGATTTACCGTGTTTCCCAACATAAAAATTGTTACGTTCGTTCTATGCCGAACAATTGTTGAAACCACGTTCATAAATAAAACAAATTCGTCTGGTTAATACGTTGTTCGTGTCAAAAATTCGTCAAAACATATTGTTGTAATGTCCGGGTAACTTGTAGATTTGTCATGTTCCATTGACGAAATAGAAAACCCATACGCGAACGGTTTTTCGTCCGTAACTCGTTTATCGTCCTCATATCTGCAAAGGAACCAACGGGAACCGTAATAATAAACACCCGTCCATTCACCACCCGTTGCGCGTGAAATCTCACCGTTTGAAACAAGTGCGTCAAACATTGCCGCCCCGCGTTTCCCCGTAAAATCATCTTGCCAACGACGAACAATTGCTAATTGTTCCCCGTGTTCCGCGTAACGTTGCAAACCATGTTTCAAAACTGAATATGTTTTTCCGTTTGAACGTTCACCAAAAATAACGTTGTATTTCGCGTTTTTCGCAAGAATGTTTTTCAATGAATAGAATTTTTGACGCATTACTGAACCCCTTTCCTTTCCGGTCAACCGGAAAATTAAATTTCTATCGTTTCAATATTTAAAAGATAATCCAAATATTCGCGGGAAACCTTAAGAGAATAATCTGATTTTTCCAAATGAACACTTGAACGTTCGTCGTATTTACCCGGAACCCCCATATAATCAATAACTGTTCCGGTTCTCTCATCGTCAATATATGTATGGGTATTTTTCCCGGTGTATTCTGGCGGTATATATAGTTCATTGTTAAAAGCTGAAAAAATCCCTTGTTCCCCGTACTTTTTCAACAAATAAGGCACACACGTTTTTTTATTCAATCCGGAAACGGTCAAATTAAATGTTCCGCGTTTATTTTCTGGGTTTCGTTTATCGTCTGAATACTGGACAAGGTAACGTTTTGCGCCTAACGTTTTGAACTGTTTGTAATGTCCGTCGAAATCCCAAACGCCCAAACATTTCTTTACGTGTTCCACGGTTTCCGGTTCAATCGCATTTCGTTCTATGCCGTGATAATCCATAGCGCGTAATAACTGATTTCGGATTGTTTCATTATATCGCCGTATATATTTCATGTGGTTTTCCGCGTTTAATACTTTCACGCTGTCCGTGTCACTATAAACATAATCGGTTCCAAACTCGCAAATTCCGGTGAATAGATTTCGTCTTGCGTATGCCGTAACCCAAACCCCCCACGGATAAAACAAAAACCTTGAACGGGAATTATTATAATCTGTTATAGCTTTTTCAAAATCCGGTTCTTCTGGTGATTTCCATTCATCATTTGAATATACTATTTCGGGACGCACAATATCAGTAACCGCCATACCATAACATGAATTTAACATTTCTTTACTTCTCAAATACTCGATTTCTTTCCCGTCAACGCCTTTCAACGTCGTTTTGTCACGATATAATTTCAATATTGCTTTTACAAAATCCGTCGGCAAATAATCCTTTTTATACCGTCGGAATGTCCCAATTTTCAAATGTTCCCACGTGTAAAATTGTTTAATTATTTTGAAATCCTGTTCCGTTACTGTTGTAAATAAATGAGAAGCAGAAACCACTCTACCGTTATTTATAACAGCGTTTTTCACCCCCCAACAACGGGAAACCGATATATAACTATCGAACCATAAGCGTGATTGTAACCCAACAAATTCAACATCAAACAAACAACAATACAATTTCAAATTCTTGTCGAACTGTTCCTTGTTTGTAATTTCCACACGTTCCCCGGAACTCATCGGGAATTTTTCAGAAAGCATCACACATGGGTAACTTGACGTAAAATCGAACGACGTAGCATCGTAAACTACCTTTCCAGAATAAAACGGATTTGCGTGTGTGAACCCCCCTTGAAACGCCCGTTTCAACTGTTTGTATTCGTCCGGGGTTAAACGCAACCCTTTCATTATATCCATATACCGCGCCCGTTTAAACGATTTCTTTCGCGAAACCCCTTGTTCGTAGAAACAAGAATCTCGACAATAATTACGAACATATCCGGTTTTTGTTAACGGTATGTGTGAAATGTCCCCGTCCTGTTCCATACGTTCGGCAATATACGCCATAACTACACGTACATCATTTACGCAATAACTAATTTCTTCTTGAGTTAACGGGGTTTTGTTGTGTCTGATCTTCTCATAGTCCAACGCCCCAACTAGTTTCTTTACGGTATAGGTTCGCAATTCATCACCCAACTTTGCAAGGGAATAACCGGAAAGCAAATATGAACAACGAAATTCTACACCACCCGTTGTCAAGGCGTAAATGGGCTTTCGATTTTCGATTGAAAAAACCTTATCCCATTCAAACCATTTTCGCATAAATTGAAATTCATACGAAAGATTATGAACATATATAATCAAACGTTTTTCGTTGGTTAGTTTTAATTCATTACATAAGGTTTCTATCATAGAAACAAACTCGCCCCATTCACGCCCGACGATAACCGCGCCGTAAATGCCGAATGTCCATTCGTACATTATAGCAACCTTTTGTTCATCGTTTCCGGTTGACCGGAAAAACGAACTTGTTTCAATATCGAATGAACATGGAACATTGAAATATTTTGTTTTCTTGTTTGAATAGGAAAATCTGAAATTCGGACGAACCATTTTCAAAACAGACAGTATTTCCGACGGTTTATATATATCATTCGATTTCAAAAAATCCCGAAACCCCATCAATTCCATGCTCTAACCCCGCTTGTTCCTCGTATATAGATGAAAGGTTTTCATGTAATGCCGTGGCTATTTCATCAGCACTTTTGTTGTTGTCTGTTACCATGTCGGCAATATCTTTTAACACGCTATATTTCAAACCACGGTTAGCTACTTCCGGGGACAATTCTTTCAAATCCTCGTATGCTTTCCAAACGTCATTGAATTGTTTTTCAGTCATTTCAACGCCTTGTTTCTTTAACCCGGCGGTAATTTCCTTTTTAACCTGTTTCCACCCCTTACGGGTTCCGGTTTTAGCTTGCAAGAAATTTTTAGCACGTGTATATTCGGCTCGTAACGCATTTAAATCCTTTCCTTTTGTTGAAAACAAACCTCCAGATTTTTCAACGTGGCGGGTTGCGGGTGAACTTTCCCCGGCACGTTCAAACGAACGCAAACGTTTATTTCCCGCCGAAACCAAACGCCCCGCAACCTTTCTCATATCCGACGTATTAAGGGAATTAAACGTTTTGTTGTCCATATTCAAAATATCTTGAATCGTCATACCGGACACAATCGACGGTTGTTTATATGTCCTCGCCATTATTCACACCCCTTTTAAGTAAATGTTCGTATTCCATGCCATGCGCAAAATACCATAGCAATATTCTAGAATTGTCGTTTCGCCCCGTTTCAAACGACGATATATTTTCGACCGAATAACCCGTTTCGGCGGCAACGTCTGATTGATAATATCCGTGTTCAACCCGGAATTGTTTACAACGTGATCCCATTTCTCGTAATGATAATATCATTTTGACCCCCATTTCTAAAAATGAACCGGGGGTTTCGATTCCCCCGGTTCCTCGGAATACTACTCGAAATCGTCAAGGCTATGGTCAACGAACGGCGTTCCGGGTTCCCACGCGGACACCCAAAGGGTGTTACTTGTCCCGACCTCGCCCGTTTCAAAATGAACAAACTTGCGTGTTGACAGATTAGCGTCACGCTTGTCAAACTTTATGCTCATTGGGCAATTTTCGGGTTTCGGGTTTCCGCACTCGTCGCGGAACTTGACTGAAACCGTCAGTTTCGTTCCGTCCTTGCGGGTGAGATTGGATAAATAGGAATAGAAAGATTTTCCTTCTTTTGTTGTGCGTTTCTTAGCATAAATCGTGATTTCCATGTTGATTTCCTTTCCAGGGTTGTTCCCCTATAAATAATGAATGTATTGTACCCGGTTTTGAAACGGAACCGGGAAACCGTTGTGGATAACTTTGTTTATAGTGTGAATAACTCAAACGGCGTATTTCTTGAGAACGTCGGCGGGGATTGCATATTCGTTACCGTCTTTATCCCACACCGAAACGGTTTCCGGTTCCTTTTCTGGTTCGGTTTCCGTTTCCGGTTCCTGTTCTGGTTCGTCGATTTCGGGTTCGTCCGGTTCCGGGTTCGTGTGCGCCTTAACAACTTTTGAAATCTCTTTCGCGGACATTTCCGGTGTAATTTCACCGCCATTCACCAATTCAACAGCTAATTCATGACCCGCAGGCAACATCTTTTCAACTTGCGTTTTACTGAAATCATCGGAACCTTCCGTAATTAGGTTTGTGCCATAACCTACAACCTTTCCCGACGCGTTCACGATTTCACGAGTATATTCTTTTCCAATTGTTAGCAGGGAATAAGACGCGGTTTTTTTAATACCGAACGTCTTTTCGACCCATTCGTGAACCGTATTGAAACCATCGTCTTTAAAACATTCCGTTGCGTCAACGTGGGCAACAATGTGTGCGATTGCGAACCAATTCTTTTTAATCGCATCTCCTAACTTTAAAACCGCGTTTGTTGCCTTCTGTAACTCTTTGTTCTCAAAAGTAACAGCATTAGTTGTAGTAACTAAAAATTCCATTATATCGTCCTTTCTTCCGGTTGACCGGAAACCTATATGTTTATCGGGTTGCCCCATAGAACACTTGAATTTCAAATGTCCTAAGGACATTATATAGTAAATATAGTACAATGTCA
>SFZC01000220.1 GCA_004558955.1 bacterium
ATCAGTGGTTCCGCTTTAACATGGGGCGATTTATACGATTACACTTCTGCTCAGGCAAACTACAAGAGAAAAGATTGCAAAGACACTTTAACCGTAAATGTATTTGAGTTATATGATAACGATACAACTGTAGCTACATTTGGTAATGTTTTAGGCACACCAAAGGCATACACAGAAATCAACAAGGATGTCCTTCTTTCTGATGAGGCTCCAAAAGCAACAACTCTTACTGCAAACGCAGAGGCTGTAACATACGGTTCTGCACACACCAATATTGCTATGGCTGATCTTGATGCACATGCAATTGCTGATAAGACAGTATTTGTTCTTAAAGATCAGTACGGAAGAGATTTCGCTGGTATTAAGTATGAAGTTAAGGATGTGAAGGAAGCTGCCGGATATGCAGATAATAACTTTACCGTTCTTAACAATGCATCTGCGACTGCAAGCGTTAATGGTGCTGAGTTAGCTGATACATTCACATTAGTTGGTTTCTACGGAACATTATCTGCAAAGGTAAATGTCACAGTAGGTGCTGATAATGAAGCATACATCTCAAGTGTTGCTGGTAATGTATATCTTGATACATTAGTAAACGGTACAAATGGTCTTGAGTCTCAGAGACAGGCTGGATTAAAGTAGTTGTAACAAAATGCGAATCAGAAAAAGGTGTTTCCATTATGGAGACACCTTTTTTGTTATGTCACATACTACAATTCAGAATTTGCATTTGCATCAGTAATTTTAATTTTTGCAGTCCTTAGATCAATATTCTTCTGACTTTTTTCAAAGATGACTTTGGAATTGTAATAGAATATGATTTATCTTTGTAGCTATTCAAATTAACGGCAAATGAAGCTTTCTTATAAGTTGCAATCTGAGATTTATTGGATGCTGTGATTGCAATTTTCAAATCTGAGATTGAGTTGATTCTACCCGAACCATTGTTTGCAATCTTGAATTTGATAACCAGATTTCCCTTCTTATCAAAGGTAACAAGGCTTATACCTAGTACGGAATCTTTGATTGTTGTTGGTGTAAACACAGATGTTACTACCATAAGTGCGCAGATCATGATTGTAATTATTTTCTGCTTTGTGTTGTTCATTCCCAATCTCCTCTACATATAGAAAATGGGGATTTGTGAGATATATAATAACTAATTTTCACAGGAAAAGTAATGTATAAGCAATATAATTTCGGATAAAATTGCGGAGTATTTCATGATGACAGTCCTTTTAGGGACGATGCGTGTGAGAACTTTTAAAAAACTTCCAAATCCTTTTTTCGGGGTTCAGGAAATTACAGCAATTAGCAAAATTATCGTACTAATATATTTACATTTCATGTTTTGCTGGTATAACCAAAAATTAATATAGAAGAGGTGGCAAAGATAAGTAATAAAAATGTTCTATCAAATGATGGAAAAGGCTAAATTTAAAACCATTAATGGAAAAGAAAATCTTCTTAATTACAGGAAATTATGAATCACGCATTTAGAAAAAAGATGGTTGTAGCCGGTTATCATGTTCCGGCTAATGTTTAAGTGGCGTATGATAAGAGAATGGGAATCAGCGATTTTCTGATTCCCATTTTCATCCGAAATATTTTATAGCGGATGATCAACCTTATAATTCTATACGTTCACCAATAATTTCAATATTTGTATTACGTAAATCCGCTTTCTTTGAATGCATATTATTTTTATTTATTACAACCGAATATTCTTTTACTGAATGTGCTGGGACATTTACTTTGAACGAACTATGAGAATAAGAAGCAATTCGTTTATTTTTCTGATTGACTACTGATATATACAAATTAGGAATCTCTGTCATTTTTTTATCTGTTCCATTGGCAATTTTGAATTTTATTAATAGATTACCATTTGGTTGATACGTAGCGTGATATGCTTTCATTAGGTATTCATTGATTCCTACATTTGCCATTGTTATTTTTTTTGCTACATATTCATTTGCTTTAATTGTAACCTTGCATTTTAAAGTTTTTCCATTTTTCAAATGTGCTATTACAGTTGTTTTACCATTCTTTTTTCCTGTGATTTTTCCTTTGCTATTTACAGATGCAATGGAAGGATTTCTGGACGACCATTTAGAAGCAGATCCATTATTTACCTTGACCGTTTTAGAAAATCCTTTTGTAATAAATAGTTTGTCACTATTTAAGGTTATTTTATTAGCGACTTGGACAACTTTAGCATCAAATTTTGTCTCTTGATCAAAGACGTAATCAATTGAATAGCTCCCTTTTTCTAATTGATTAATTATATATTTATACGTATACCATCCTCGCCCGTCGAGAATCCATGAACCATCATAACTAGTTAAATACATAGGGTTTCCAATAATTTTTCCAGATTGACTCTTTACTGTAAATGTAACACCAATTTGTGCCGGAACATAAACATTAATTTCTATGTCAGAAGTTGTATCTAACTTAAAATTATATCTATTGCTTTGCAACATATCAGTTTCTTTTGATTGTACATTTACTAATGTTGTGCTAGCTGCTTTTACGGTTATTGATTTGCTCAATGTAAATACAATATTCACTGCAACTAATAGTAAGACTATTAAAAATGTAAAACGACATATTCCTTTTTTGTTCCGGCACAAATTGGTGTTACATTTACAGTAAAGAGTCAATCTGGAAAAATTATTGGAAACCCTATGTATTTAACTA
>SFZC01000007.1 GCA_004558955.1 bacterium
CAATGAATGATTACACTGCAAGAGATAGAAAAGCGTACGGTAATCCTGATATTTCCCAAATTGCATATCCAAAATTCCTTGAAAAATTAGAAGTTTGTCAAGACTTATTCCATGGCTATGATTTTTCTAAATTTACAACAGGCAGTGATTTAGATAGAGCGAAAACTATTAGTGGAGCAGTAAACTTTATTATTGCTCCAAGTATGCAGGATAGAAAAGAGTCTTTCCAAAAAGAAGCGTTATTGTTACATCAAGCCTTGTCTTTATGTTCTTCAATAGTTGATGAAAAAGACAGAATTTTGGCTGCATTTTTTGAATCTGTAAGAGTGTTATTAAATAGATTATTGAATACTGGCATTGATAAAAAGATATCACTTCCGGAAATGAACGCAAGAATAAATGAACTATTAAAACAAAGTATAAAAAGCGATGGCGTAATAAATTTATTTTCTGATATAAAAGAAGAATTTTCCTTATTCGACCCTAAATTTTTAGATGAAATTTCAAAAATGAAAGAAAAAAATCTTGCAGTAGAAATATTAAAAAAATTACTTGCAGAACAAGTTTCATGTTATAAACGAACGAATTTTGTAAAATCAGAAAAATTTAGCGAACTTATTCAAGCTGCAATGAACAAATATATAAATGGTTTAATTACAAATGCAGAAGTTATTGAAGAACTCTTAAAAATTGCAAAACAAATTAGAGAAGGCTCGCAGCCTATTGGAGATTTGAATGACGAAGAAATAGCATTTTATGATGCATTAACAAAGCCTCAAGCCGTAAAAGATTTTTATAAAAACGAAGAATTGATAAATATGACAAGAGAATTGACAGATTCTTTAAGAAGAAACAAAACTATTGATTGGCAAAAGAAAGAGTCTGCAAGGGCAAATATGCGACGAATTATTAAAAGACTTCTAAAGAAATACAATTATCCCCCAGAAGAAGCACAAGATGCATTACAAACTGTAATGACTCAATGTGAACTTTGGACAGATAATTTAATGATTGTATAAAAGCATAAAAATTAAACTAAGTAATTATTACAAAGTTTAAATATATCACTATAATCATTTTCAAATAAGTTCAAATAAGGTCTTGCAGGAATTGTAGTTTTCTTGTTTTTGCCTGCTTGTACTCCGAGTTGGTGAATTGCTGCGTAAACCTTATTAGAACCAATAACGGCAGATGTATCATCGTATTGAGTTGTCACAGATAAAGCCAATTGTCCTGAAACTTGCAAAATTTGTCCGGGATAATGACCAGTCTTTTTTCTTGCAGTTTTTGTTTTCTCTGACAAATCTTTCCAATTCGGTCGTCCTTCTTCTTTGAAGTTTTCTTCTGTAGAATCTGCCATTATCCCTGCAATATTTTTTATCAAAGGTCGTAAATTAGAAGTTTTTTGAGCAATTTCTAATAATGCTTTTTCAACTTTTTTGTTATCAATTTTAATTTCTATTGGCTCATCTGCCATGATGAAGTTCCTTAATTGGGTAATTTGCAATTAACAACTCTTTATACGTTTTATTCTGCCTATCAGCTCCTTGACGGTTATTAATGCCGTTTTGGCGTTCGATTTCAATCATTTCAAAACCTTTGTATAATTCTCTTGCTTTTGGAGAATCATTATAAGAAAGTAAAAATCTGCCTTCAATATTTTTTAAAGTATCTCTTAGGCGTTCATGGTCAAAGACTTCTGTTGTTGTAACATCATAACCGCAACCGCTTGTATAAGGTGGATCACAATAGAAAAATGCATCTTTATGGTCATATTGTTTAATCAACTTTTCAAAATCACGATTTTCAATCATAACTTTATCAAGTCTTTTGTGAATAGCATCAATTTTATCCATTACATTTGCTTGAGATTTATTAAACTTTTTAATATAGAATTTGCTGAAGCAAATCAAAATTGGCAAAATGCTATTGACAATTTTTGTGGATTAAAATCTATTTTCATTATGACTATACACAAAAGCAAGGGCTTGGAATATTCTGCGGTATATTTTGTCGGATTAGAGAATTCTACTTTTTGGGATTTTAAAAATCAGTCAGAAGAGGATAGACGTACGTTTTTGTTGTTTTATCAAGAGCAAAATGTTCTGAAACTTTTACTTTTTCAAATGTACGTTCTGGCTTAAAATATCCAAAACAGAAAAAAGATGCAATTAACGATTTCTTTGAATTGTTGCAAAACTCAGGGATAGCAAATGTTATTTTATTATTTTATAACTATTACATTTTTGTCCGACCATTACATTTTCACTTTCCCTAAAATTTTATAAACGTCAAATATGTTCAATCTTAAAAATTTCTAAGTAAAACATTTCTGCAATTTTTTGATTAACATAATTAAATGCGGCCTTAGTTGTAGTATCTTCTGGAACTGATTTACAGAGGGTTTGATTTTCAATAACTACTGTTTTATCAACAAATTGTTGCAAATTTTCTATACCATTTTCTGCTTGAATGGTTCTTTTTTGACCTTCCCACTTAAATGGTTTTGTAATTATCGCAATTGTTTTTATCCCTGCAATTTTTAATTTTTCTGCAATTACAGGTGTAGCTCCAGTTCCACAACCTCCGCCAAAGCAGGAAATAAGAAAGATAATATCTGAATTTTGGGTAAGTTTCAAAATTTGGTTTATATGAATTAAGGCATTTTGCTTCCCGATTTTAGGATTCCCTCCGCACCCTGTGGATTCATTTTCATTACTATAATTTCCTTCGGATAATAGGTATTTATTACTTGTTTTGGCTTCTTTTAAAATTCTTTCGTCTGAATTTATTACAATAAAATCAATATTTTTACACTTATTATTTAAATATAAATAATCGACAGCATCTTGTCCGCCGCTACCAATGCTGATAACTTTAATTTTTAAATCTTTCATATTTTTATCCTTTCTTATTTTATTTTAACTTATGTATACGTTAGTATTGGTGACATTTTTCACTTAAATTAAATAAATTTTCAAGTGATTGTGTTCGAAAAATTTATTTTATGTCTTTTATCTCAAAATCTTTTATATTCAAGCCATTGTAACGCATTTTGATTGCATCGTAAAGGGTTCGACACCGAGGATGAATAATTTTTACTCTTTATATTTTTTTATCTTTTTGCAAATATCGGCAGAATCGTATTTCTGATAATAATGTTTGATAATAATTCCTTTATTCAGATGTATCCAGTTTTTGAGGGCTTGCATTTCCGCAGTGGTAAAAACAATCCTTTTGTTTTCGTAATTGTCTAGTGTGCCGTCAATGTACATTTTTACCCAGTTGCTGTTATATTTTGTGTTTCTATCGTTTTGAAATCTTAAAAACGGAGGTTCACCTTTGTTTTCAACACATCTCAAACTGACCCACATAGCAAGTCCAGTTTCTTTTGGGGCAAATGGTGTTAAGAAAAATCCTTCTGCCTCCTCAGGTGTTTCCCATGGTTCGATACATTTATATAAATTTGAATTCCTATATTCATCTTTTAAACTTTTTATCTTTTTCATTTTATTCCTTTTCGTATCCAAATTCTTTTAATATTTCATCTGATGTAAAGGACTGGACCTTTCCTATATTATTAGCTCGGCTATCCATTCCCCTGATTTCAGCTTGCGTAAAACTAGCCTTTGCTAATTCAATAGATTCCAGTTCTTCTTCCATTTTTAGTTTTCCCCAAGCTTTGTTCCAAGGTATTGCATTTTTTATATTTGCAGCACGTTTATCCATTTCTTCAATTTCAGATCGGGTGAATTCACTTTCTGTCAAATCAATGTTTTCTAGTTCTTCTTTTGTCAATTTTCGAGTTTCTTTGGTCATACTATTATTCCTTATATTTTATATTTTTATACTTTTATTTTAAATTGTTTATATGTCAGTATTGGTGCTACGTTTTAAGGTATTTATATAATTTATCTATAGTTAGATCTTGTTCTTGCGTTCCTGTCAAAATTGCTTCAATTATTTCTTTGGGTAAAAATCGAAGTTTCATTAACCTATAAATATGTGTATTTGCTTTTTGTTCTGAGGTTAATTTATTTTCAAACATTAGCTTGTGATAATAAAAACTTTTTACAATCGCTTCTAGTAAGAATTTATTAACTTCTCTTTTCTTTACATCGCCGATTATTACTTTACTTCCATTTTTAGTCGTAGAACTTATTCGGATTTTATACTCATAATCTATTTCGGAAGTTTTATCATAATTTTGTTCAACAGGGAGGTTGGATTTAAAGACCAAATATTTAATAGCTTCGGATAGCAGAGTTTTCGATGTAGTTATTAAAATATTTTCTTTGGATATTATTACTTTAATAATTACGTGTCTTATAAAAGTTGTATCAATAAGTTTTTCTGAATTTTGTTCATAAATTATCTTTTGTTGATCTATTGGATAATCTGCAAATAACTTCTGCAAAAGTTTTTTATCAAGAACAATTTCTTTAATTTTGCTTATTACAAAATTTTCAATCTCGCCTGCTGAAATTTTAGTTATAGAACCTAGGTCTTGCAATCTATTTTGAATTTGAGCTTGGCTTACATAATATCGATAGCGTTTCCCCTTTTTTGTACTATGTGTTGGAGACATATAATTGTTTTTATCATCAAAAAGTTTACCTTTTAATAAAGAACCACTTTGAGCATTTGTAGCATTTTTTCGATTTAATGCATTTTGAGCCAAAAGATTTTGTGTTTTTTCGAAAATATCCAAATCAATTATCGGTTTTTGAAGTCCTTCATAAATATTATTTTTATGAACAATTTTCCCGATATAAGCTTTATTTTGAAGTATTCGATATAAATGACCTTTGTAAAAATTTTTACCACTTCTGGTATTAATATTATTTCCTTTCAAATATTTAACTAAATCTGGAACGTTACCTATTTCTAAATATTTATCAAAAATGAGCTTAACTATTTTAGCTTCTGATTGTTTAATTTCTAGTTTCCCATCTTTTTTTACATGTCCCATTGGTGGCATTCCATTTATCCACATTCCTTTTTTCTTTGAAGCCGCAAATTTATCTCTAATCCTTTCTCCGGTAACTTCTCTTTCAAATTGTGCAAATGATAATAATATATTTAAAGTTAATCGTCCCATTGAAGTTGTTGTATTAAATTGTTGAGTTATGGATACAAAAGACGTTTCATGTTTATCAAAAATATCTACAATTTTTGAAAAATCCATTAATGATCTTGTTAGTCTATCAACTTTATAAACTACTACTATATCCACTTTTCCATTTTCAACATCTTGGAGCAAATCTTGGAATGCTGGGCGATTCATCGTTCCTCCAGAGAAGCCTCCATCATTGTATTGTTTTTTTATCAATTCCCAACCTTCATGTTTTTGAGATTTAATATAAGCTTCGCAGGCTTCTCGTTGAGCATCAAGAGAGTTGAAATCTTGTTCAAGACCTTCTTCGGACGATTTTCTAGTATAAATCGCACATTTAAAAATTCTTGTCATACTACATTCATCGCTCTTTGTGTAAGTTTTATCAAGTCGAAAGACACAAATTTTATCATTAAAAGGCATCTTTATCATTTGGGAAAATGTATTTGTAAAATGAGTTATTGTTTTCGATAACTTCAACGCACGCAATCCCCTCAAAAAATTCCTCGCTTGATGAACCGTATTTTAATGGGATTACAAAATTATTATTTTTATCTATAAATCCACATTTCCCGTCTTTTTCTACAAGGCAAATTCCGTATTTAAACCCGAATAATCCCACTCTGTCGTATTCTAGCGGAACAATTATCTCGTTTTGGGGATTTACGAAACCAGATTTGCCGTTTTTTCGAACTTCGGCAAGTTCATATTCCAGAAACCAACCACAAAAATCATATTCAAAAGGGATTATAATTTCTTTTGACGGAACTTGAATAATTCCCTCCTTTCCGTTTTTTCTATCCGGAATACAGTCTGGAACAGAAGTAATATTTCTTTGAACAAAAGATGCTGTTGGGGAATTAGTTTTTACGATTGTACAAACATTATCTTTTTCTAGAGTGTAACCGTACGGTCGCTGATAAATATAATCGTATTTGCATGGAATAACAATTTTGCCTCGGTTATCCATAACTCCGCAAAGGGATTCATTGTTGTAAATAATTATTTGATCAAATTCATTAAAATGTCCAAATGTATGAAATTGTGTTTTAAAAAGGATTTCTCCATTTTTATTTATGCAAAAATTTTCATCGCAGCCAAAAGGTTTGACAATCGCTTTGCCTCGAATAAAATCTGTTGCTGATATAAATTTATTTTTTAATCTTTTCATTTTGTTATTCCAAAAAATTTCTTTCCATTCCACCTTGTACCTGTGATTTCATTTGCAATTGCAGAAAGACTTTTATAAACATTATCATTGAATTGATACCCATTATCGAGTTTTATAACTTCATATTTCCTTCCCTTAAATTCTCGGATAAATTTGGTTCCAGTTTTAATTTCTAAAGAAAGAGATGGGGTAAATGTTGAGATTCCTTTTGCATATTTATCGACAAGTTTGTCGATTTGTTTTTGTAGGGATAGTTCTAGTTGGTTATTTTCTTTTTGCCATTTTAAATATTTAATTGCGTATGCTTTATGAATATGTTTAGGCAAATCTGTTTTAAAAATCTTTTTCCACTCTTGTTCGATTTGTGTTCTGTCGGATTTCATGATAATCACCTCATACATAGGATTGCTCTTGTATCTGGGTATTTCAAGTAGTTAGAAACAAATCTTATCTAATGTTTGATTATATAATTTATCTTGTTCTTCAAATAATTTATTTATTGAAATTGGTTTTTTACAATTATGATAATTTAATTTAGGCACTTTTATAACTTCGCACAAGTTTTCAATATATGAGATACATTCAACAGCTTTATGTAACCTCAATCCGCCCTCAAAATCAAAAGGCATACTTGTTACAAGTTTACTATTTTTATTGTTATCAAGTACAAGTTCTATAAGTTTTTTAGTCGCTCCGCAAGAAGTTCCGCCACCGAGTGGAGCTATCGCAATAATGTTTTCATAGTCTTTAAGTAATTTCAAAATCTCATTTTTACATTCTCTAACAGAAAGTTCTCCTAAATACACCTCTCCTCCTGCAGCGAATTTTCCACAAATTTTTTCACCGATACGCATACCTGAATATTTTTCAATTACACCTATATCTGTATCAAGAAAAATTTTAGGTAGGTTTGTTTTGTAATTTGATAAAATTTTGCAACCTCCGTTACCTATTCCGATTAAGCAAGTTTTTTCAGTCATTTTGACCTCCTTTTGTCGTCTTACATTAATCATGTTAACAGGTAACTATGTCAAGTTCGGGTACACAAAAAGTATCAATTTAAAGTTTTTTTCTAATTTCATCAATATAATTTTTGTATTCTTTTTTTAACTTTTGTGGAGCTAAAATTTCAACAGCATAACCCCATTTAAACAAATTCCACATTATATGTTTATCGCCACTTGCTTTGAAGGTTACAATAACACTACCGTCAGATTGTTGTTTTACTTTTTGAGTTGGGTGAAAGTTGTAATTCAAAACATCTTCAGATGCTTCCGGAATAAATTTTAATTTAACATTATAGATTTCTCCAAAATAAACTCCAAATGATTTTTTTGAAAACTCTTGTAAATCAAAATTCTTTGCATCAAATTTCTCATTTGTTAATTGTATATTTTTCAATTTATGCAAAACATAGTTAAATTCACCGACACCTTTGGCAGATTCTCTTGCAATTAAATGAACTTTTTCTCCATAAATTAAGCCTAATGGTTCTAAAGTTCTTTCTTTATCGTGGTAAATTGCTTTAATTTTTCTATTTTCTTTTATTGCTTGGCGAATAATAGAAATAGTTTCTAAATTTACTTTATAACATTGTGATTGACGAATTGCATAACCTTCTGATTGAAGTAATAGTTCAATTTGATTATTATCCATTTTGTTATGTTTATATTTTAAGGCTTTAATTTTGGTTAAAATTTCATCAAGTTCTGTTTGGGATAATTTATCACAAGTTGGTTTTAATTTTTCCAGAAACGCAATATCTTCATTTGAAAAAGAAATAAGTTCATTCAATGAATAATTGGTAAACCCCCATCGCTTACAACGTTCTTCTGTTTCTATTTCATCTACTTGCGGTAAAATTGCAAGTACACTATCACGCATTCTTTCTGCGGTTCTGCGAGAAACATTAAACCTTTCTTGAATGTCATTTAATGATACTCCATTCAATTTTGAAAGCATAAAAATTATTAAATCAATTATATCTGAAACTCTTGAATATCTTGGTTTTTCTTCCATATATAAACTCCTTTTTGCTTATTGTATCACAAAAATACGTCAAATATGGGCGTTAATTTATTCTTTTGCTTTAAAGTTGTACAAGGGTTTTAAATGGTCTATGATTTCAGCAGTTGGAGCAATCGCTTGAATTATCTCATTGCTGTCTTTATAAGCACTTGGAGATTCATCTAGTGTTGCAGTAGAAATACAACTTGAAAAAATATCTTTCATTTGATTTTTATATTCTTGCATTGTCAACTGGTCTTTGGCTTGTGTTCTAGATAAGGCTCTGCCTGCACCATGCGGAGCAGAATTATTCCAATCAGAATTACCTTTCCCGATGCAAATCAAAGAACCATCAGCCATATTAAGTGGAATTAAAACTTTCTCATTTTTATTACAAGAAATTGCCCCTTTTCTAATAATTCCATCTTGTCCAATGTAATTATGGATTGTTTCAAATTCCTCATCCAGCTTCCAACGCATTCCGACCATAATATCGTGTGCCATAATTTTTCGATTTAAGTTTGCATATTCTCTGCAATATTCTGCACAAATTAAATAGTCTTGAGCATCTTTACCCGTTAAATATGATAATTGTTTTAGTTCTCCGGAGCCATAGCAATTTTTCTTAATTGCCAAATCTTGAAAATAGATTGCCAGTTTTAATCCGATATTTCTTGAACCACTGTGAATTATCAAGTATGTTCCTGTTGTACCTTTTTCTAAAGAGATAAAATGGTTTCCTCCACCTAGAGAACCGATTTTATTGACGTGATTGACAAAATTATCTTTCAGAATATCTTTGCAAATCTTTTTAGTTTTTTCAATAAATTCTTCCGGAACTAATTCACTAAATCTTTTTCTTCCATCCCTACCAAATGGAATGTTCCGGCGAATAACTTTATCAAGTTTTTCATAATCATTCGTAATATCCTTATCATCCAGTTTTATAACATGCATTCCGCAAAATTGGTCAACTCCGATAATGTTTGGAATAATTTCTCCATTTTTAGGCATTTCAGCAGTAAAACCGATTGTACAGCCTTTCCCTTTATGGCAATCTGGCATTATTCTAACTTCGCAATCTTTAAAAATTGGGTGATTACAGATTGCCAATGTCTGTTCTGTAACATCAATATCTTCAACTTCTGTAAAAATTTTTGCTGATGTATATTTCCCATTTATTTCGTACATTATTCCTCCTTATTATTATTTTAGTTTTAATTTTCTTGCTAATTATGCTGCCATTTTTTCTGTTATATGTAATCTTTGAGCGGTTGCTTTTATTGAAAAATGTTCTTCGCCAAAAATCTTTTTAAAATCAGATATTGAAATAGCAGTTCCTTCGCATCTACAACTTGGCGGAATTTTATCCAAAATTTTATAATCCATTGATTCAATAAAGGTTTTGAATTTGCCTAAATCTGTAAAATTACCATTTTTATCTGTCCATAATTTTGATTCTGATTTATAAAAATCTGAAATGTATTTCATTATCATTTGCATATTTCCGCTAAAGACTACTTTGTTTGCTCGTATTAAATATTTCATTTTCAATAATCCTTTTCTTTTTTTACATCATAAAATATAAGTACGTCTTATACGGGCGTACTGAATTGATGCTCTTTTTGAATAGTTTTTCAAGTCATTGAAAAGAATTGTGTCTAAGTGATTTGGATAAAATAACACTATTAATTTACAAATAGAAAAATTAAATAATTATTGTGAGAACTTATATTCCCTTAAAATATTACTCGAAGTCTTGACAAAAATTGAATTATAGTAAATAATATACATGTACAACCTAGGATGTTCTCCCTGCACTTTGCTGCATAGAAGCCTAGGTTTTTTTGTTTGGAAGTGTTGTACGTTTCACCAATATATTGTATGTATCTAAAAAAGTAGATGTTTGTTTCAATATTTTCAAATTATCATTTGGCAAAAAAGATAACATTTCTAAAATATCATTGTATAAATTTAATGTACGTTCTGGATACTTAAATATTTTTTCATAATGAAATACTCTGTTTCTAAACCGTCTGATATTGTATAATTTTTTAGCTATATAATTTATTGATGGTTTCTTATTAAAATTAGGAAATACTCCATAAAAACGTCTTGGCTTATTCCAAATTAATGAATTGTATTTTTTTACACAAAGATTTGTCCAAAATCCAAAATTAAGATTTGCAACAATTTTACCTGTAGAAAAATCTTTTGATTTTTCTATGCATTCAATTTTTGTGTCATTGTATGTCTTTAAGAGAACTTTGTATTCACTAATGTCAAGTTGTATTTTATTATTTATTGCATCTTCAATCCATGTTTTTGAAATATATTCCTTTAAAATATTATTAATTGTATTTCTTAAAATGACTTCCAATGTACATAGTTCAGGATAGATAGCTTGCGATATTTTTATATTGTCTCTGTAATTTGCAACTATTTCATTAATCGTGTCATTTTCAGAATATGCAAATGAGGCTAACCTTTCAGTACTATATATTATGTCATATTTTTCGATTTCTTTTTGTTTAACCATGCGTAAATTATACTACAAATAGACTTATCCGGAATTCTTAATTGTTAGAAATAAAGCCTTATGTTATTTATACAAAGTTTTGCAAGTATATTTCCTAAATTTTAGCCCTAATCAACAAGAGCTTTTGCTATTTTATAAAAATCTTTCATTCTCTCAGGGTTATTATTCAAAATTTGTTCAATTTCAGCTTGTAAGTTTTTATTATCATTATGATGTTCAAAATTAAAAACTTCTGAAAAATCTACCTCAAGCACTTGTAATAGTTTTTCTAGTGTTGACATTAATGGATAATTTCGTCCTGTAACGATGTTGCTTAATGCTGTTGGTTCTATTCCAATTAACTCTGCTAATTTTTCTTGGCTAATATTTTTCTTTTTAATAAGTTCTTTAATCCTACGTCCTAAAAGCTTTTTCTTATCCATATAATCACCTTACTTGCAATTTGATTTTATATAATCGTACAAATAAAGTTTCAAAATCGACATAGAAAGATACTGAACTTAAATGAGTTAATTCAGTATGAAATGTATTATGATTTGATTATTCTGTACTTCTGAGCAAAACTTCAGTACAAAGGAGATTAACACCCATTTCTGACATAGTTTGAAGTTAGAATAGGTAAAAGAAAGGATTTTAATATGTATTCAAAAGAAAAAATCGAAAATCTGCTTAGTATGTTCAAACTTGCAAAACCCATGGATTTGAAAAATGGAAACGGGTTTCTTGTATATTCTGATGAAACTATTGATAATACTTCAAATAGTGAGTTAAAACATAAATATGAGAATGAATGTAAAGAGATAAAAAGCAAAAAAGAAAAAAATATTTATCGTTATTACTATTATGAAAAATTTGAAAACGATAGCACACTACATGCAACAATAGTCATGATGAATCCAGCTTTTGCGGATTCTGTAGAACCTGATAATACAATTAAAAATATCGAAAAATATTTGAATAACGAAAAAGATGCTATTTTAAAACATTTACCGAATATTCACAATGAATTCGGTTCATTTGATATTATAAATCTTTATCCTATTAGAATGCCAAAATCTGAAAAGCTCAATGAGTTTTTAGAGCTAACAAAAATTGAAACAGAAAAGTATAAACAATTTGTTAAAGATTATCTCAGGGAAAGCGACAAAAATCACATTGTTATTGCTGCCTGGGGCGCTAATAAAAAAGATAATGAACTTGCTAGAAAATTATTTGCAGACTTGGATATAAAATTCTATTGTTATGGATTAACTAAAAATGGTTACCCAAAACATTTTAGTTCATTAGCATATAACAATTTTAATAAGTTTAGATGCCCATTACCTTATATAAAAATTAATAATTGGATTAAGAAGTCTGGTTTATCCGCTTATGACAAAGAAAGACTTGATGACGTAAGAAATTTAAAACAGTGGCTTACAAGCTCTCCATCAATAAGCCAATACTACGTTGATTATATGAATGGTCTGCTAAAAGATGTTTTTAAGCAAGTTGAGTAGTTAATTTTTGTGTCTAAGTACTTGAATTCTTTTATAGCAAGAGCGATGAATGGAACTAGCACGCCCGAATTGGTTGTTAAAATAATCAATAATATATTTGCGAAAGGAGATATTATATGCAAAATGTAAAAAAGGTACTTGAAAATATTGAAAAATTTAATAACACTACAAAATTGAATAAAGTTATGCCAGAAGGAGACATTATTTATGAACCTTTAATAAATAGTAAATCAAAAAAATCTAGTGGAACTAGAAATTATGGTTATATGATTTTCTCTAAAGAAGAATATGAACCTGCGTTAGACAAACTGAAACAATGTCAACGAAAACATAGATACTACTATTATGAACAATTAGCAAAAGATAATGCTAAAAATGTTATATTTGTAATGTTCAACCCGAGTACGGCTTGTCCAAATTGTGATGATCCTACGATTAGAAATTGCCGAACTTTAGTTGAAAATACATACGGAAGTATGGAGATTATAAATATTTATTCTCAAAGAAATCCAAATGTTAAAGAAATTGTAAAAGACGATAATGAAGAAAACTTGAATTTCATTAAAGCATTTTTAGATAATTGCAGAGGTTCGGATATTGTTGTCGCTTGGGGCTATGGTAAAAAAAAGAAATACAAAGCTCAAGTTGAAGCCGTAGAAAAATTACTAGATGATTTTAATAAGTATAAAATCATAGTAAAAGAAGAGGTAATTAAAAAAAGAATTAAAGAAATTCAAAATCTTGATAGGCACCCTGCACCAACATCTTGGGCAGTTTTTAATGGGTTTGGGTATTCAGCAGAATTAGCTAAGTATTAATATTTATTTACGCCACGTTCGAAATGGACGTGGCGTAAATGCTATTTATATAGTATTTTTAATTAAACTTGCAAAATTCGGAGAAAATGTGGTATAATATCCGTATAACATTCGGAGAAAACATGAAATATATCTATCAAAACGCAGACTGGCACAGCTTTAGATGGTGCGGAGAAAAAATTCAAAATTTATTATTAGAAATCAAAAAAGCGCAGGGTTTTTTACTGGGGAAAATGGATTCTCTAGGGTTTGATGTCAAGAACAATGCTCTATTACAGGTCTTGACTGAAAATATTATTAAATCATCTGAAATTGAAGGTCAAATTTTAGATAAACATTTGGTTCGTTCATCTATTGCTAGACGATTAGGTATAGACATCGGTGGCGAAACACCAGTTTCAAGAGATATTGAGGGGGTTGTGGAAATGATGCTTGATGCCACTCAAAATTATACCTCAGAGATGACCAAAGACAGACTTATAGGTTGGCATGCTGCACTTTTTCCGACAGGTTTTAGCGGAATGTACAAAATTAATGTAGGGAATTATAGAACTGATGAACTTGGTCCAATGCAAGTTATTTCTGGCTATGAGGGGAAAGAAAAAGTTCATTATGAAGCTCCATCTGCTTTAATTTTAGAAAAAGAAATGGAAGAATTCTTAAATTATATAAATACAGATAATGAATGTGATTTTTTAATAAAAGCAGGTATTGTTCATCTCTGGTTTGTAATTTTACACCCTTTTGATGATGGTAATGGGAGAATTGCAAGAGCATTAACAGATATGATTCTTGCAAGAAGTGATGATAGCAAATTTCGTTTTTATTCAATGTCTTCACAAATACAGAAAAACAGAAAAATCTATTATGAAATTTTAGAGAAAACTCAAAAGGGCTCAATGGATATAACAAATTGGCTTGTATGGTTTTTAAAAAATCTGTTAATTGCAATACAATCAAGTGGTGAAATCACCAATAAAGTTTTACAAAAAGCTGAATTCTGGCAAAAAAATTCGAATATAGTTTTTAACGAAAGACAAATTAAAGTATTAAATCGGTTTATTGATAATTTTGAAGGTAATCTTACAACAACAAAGTGGGCAAAAATGTGTAATTGTTCACAAGATACTGCTACATTAGATATTAATGATCTAATTGTAAAAAAAATACTGAAAAAAGTTGGCAAAGGGCGAGCTACGCATTATCTGTTGTGTAAATAATTAAAATCCTACAACGTTTTGTAGAGCTTTAGACCTTTTGACTTTAACTTCTGCTTCAAGCATTTTGGAAAGTTCGCCTAAATCTGTTATACCCAAGAAATCAGCTTTCTTTTTCACTGTGGCGAAATCTCCTGCCGTTAGCCCTTTTATATAAATATTTGGATTTTTTATGCCAAAGAAATGGTTAAATGCTGAATTTACTTGTTCTTTAGATAAAAAGTCAAATTTAATTTTGAATGTAAATCGTCTTAAACTGGCTTCATCAAGTGTATTCATTAAATTTGTTGTGCAAATAAATGGGTATTCGTGGACTTCCATCCAAGTCAACATTTCGTTAACTTGTGAGATTTCCCATCTTCGAGTTGCATTGTTTCTATTTTGCAAAAATGTATCAGCTTCATCAAAAATTAACATCGCCTTTTTAGATTTTGCTTCTGAAAAAGCTTCTGCTATATTTTGCTCTGTTTCTCCAACGTATGGTGAAATCAAATCACTTGCCCGTTTAATTATTACTTCAAGTCCTAATTCTTTTGCTAAATATCTTGCATATAAACTTTTTCCTGTTCCAGGTTCACCATAAAGACAAAGTGAAAAATTTAGTTTCCCGCAAATTTTTATTTTAGCTGTCAAGTCTTTTATATCTAAATCTGAATTGACAAGATTATCATTGTATTCTTGCATTTCAAATCCTTTTTTCTTCTTTATATTTTTCTTTTTAGATACTACTTTCGCAAGGTTTTCAACGAATCCTTCAAAATCATCTTGCTTCCCATCAACTAATTTTGTTGTTTTTACTGCATTTGTAATCAATGCAGGGGGAATATCATAATTTTTGTTTAGTTCTACCAGTTTGTCTTTGTTTATTTTAAATTTATTTTTTCGAATTACTCTTTTCCAGATGTTCAAACGAATATCATCTGTTAATTTTTCAAATTCGATTGTATAAGTCATTCTTCGTAAAAATGCCGGATCAACATTGTATATATTATTGGTTGTCCAGAAAATTGGAATTGGAGTTTCTTCAATAAGGTTATTCAAATATGCTTTTGAAGCACTGCCAAATTCAGTAAAACCTCTATTCATAACATCTTCTGCTTCGTCAAAGAGTATGCAAGATTTCCCAACTTTAGACAAGATTACTTGTTTTGAGGCTAGATCGCTTAACCTATCTTTTCTTGTAGCTTCTTTGTCCATGAATTGTGCTGAGGTTGAGTACATATCGATTTTTGCTTTGTCAGCTATAAGCTTGGCAAATTGAGTTTTCCCTGTTCCAACTGAACCATAGAGCAAAATATTTACACCTTTTGTATTGTTTTCAATTGCAGATGTTAGAATATTTTTTGTTATATCTCGTTCTTTGGTTATATGTTTAAAATCGTTCCATTTAAGTTCCGATTTTTGATTTTTACTCAGTAATATGTTTTTTATTTGAGTTTTGGTTTTAATATCAGTGTCAGAAAAAATTTGTAAAATTTTACTGTTTAGTGCTAATTTAGCATCGTTAAATCCATGTTTTGTAAAAATACCTTTTTTAATCATTTGGTTTTTAATTTTTGCAACATTCCATTTTTTTAGTTTTAATACATATATTCCAAATGTTTCAAAATCTTCAAACTGCTTTAAACTAAAGGTTCCAATTAGTTGTATTAGTGGGTTAATTTCTTTTAGTATATAATAGAGAAGGAAGTTGTACTCGGGTTTATTCAAATTATACAAATCTGCTATCAAATTCATTTTAGTTTTAATTGTAGAATTAGGAATCTTGACCTCTTGAAGATATGAAATTAATTCTTTTTTAATTTTATTTTTTGTGAGAGAAATTTCTCTTTGTGAGAGGTTATCGGGTCTTTTTACTGTTATTTTAGTTTTAAATTTAAAAACGAAGTTTAAATCTTCAAAAAAATTCTTGAAGTTATACTCATTTATATCTATACCTTCCATTAAATTTAATAAATAATTGCATAACATATATTTTTCAAAAGAAGATATATCTTTTAATTCATCATATTTATTCCTTTTGGGGCTTCTGTTTAGTGTCCAGTCTAAATAATATTCGCTCATTTGTAAATCCTTTCTTACATACATTATAAGCAAGAACTATGTCATTTACGGACAGATAAATCAAGCAAATGACACAAATGTAAACAATAAAGGCATTTGATATATATAGATAATATAATATCTAACATTTGACATTTATCTAAATATAGTATAATATATTAACTATGAACAATTTTTTATTTAATCAAAAAACACCAAAAGAAATAGCTCAAATTTTGGTTGATAGAATCCAACACCGCAGAAAAAAACTCAAAATCTCACAAATACAACTTTCCCAAAAATCAGGTGTAAGTCTTGGCTCTATTAAGCGATTTGAATCAAAAGCAGAAATATCTCTTGCTTCGCTTATTAAAATTGCAATTGCACTTGATTTAGATAAAGATTTTGATAGTTTATTTATTCAAACTACATACAATTCTATTGACGAAATAATAAATGGAGGCTAATGAAGTGGAAAATTATAGATATTTGAATGTTTTATATAATGATATTTTAGTTGGGAAATTAGCTAAAACCAATGATAATTTGATTGCATTTGAATATGATGATAATTGGCTAAATAACGGATTTAGCATCTCTCCATATAGTTTGCCATTAGTAAAAAAAGTGTTTATGCCAAAGCAAGAGCCATTTGGCGGACTGTTTGGAGTTTTCAATGATAGTTTGCCTGATGGTTGGGGTAGGTTATTGGTTGACAGATTATTTTTGAATCATAAAATAAATCCACTTGAAATTGATAACCTTAATCGACTTGCTGTTGTTCAGGAAAGTGGTATGGGGGCTCTAACTTATAAGCCGGAACACCGATTTGAAATCGTAGGACAAAATTTAGATTTAGATTCATTAGCGAAAGAATGTTCAAAAATTTTAGAAACAAACAATTCTAATGAATTAGATGAATTGTTTATGCTAGGAGGTTCTTCTGGAGGAGCCAGACCAAAAATTCTTACACAAGTTAATGGTGAAGATTGGATTATCAAATTTCCCTCTTCACAAGATCCTAAAAATATTGGAGAACAAGAATATCAATATTCTTTGTGTGCTAAAAAATGTGGAATAAACATGGCTGAAACAAAATTGTTTCCTTCAAAAATTTGTTCAGGATATTTTGGGATTAAAAGATTTGACAGAAATAATAATAGAAAAATTCACATGGTTTCAGTAAGCGGATTGTTAGAAACAAGTCATAGATTGCCAAATCTTGATTACAATATCCTTATGAAATTAACTTTAGAATTAACAAAAAATTACCAAGATATAGAGCAACTTTATAAGCTTATGTGTTTCAATGTTTTTGCACATAATAGAGATGATCATTCAAAGAATTTTTCTTATATTTATAATGAAGCAAAAAAAGAGTGGCACTTGTCACCAGCTTATGATTTAACTTACAGTTCGTCTTTTAATGGTGAACATGCGACAACAATTGATGGAGAAGGCAAAAATCCAAATTTAGATAATATTTTGTCGGTTGCTAAAAATATAGGTTTAAAAGAAAAATTGGCAAAAGATATTGCGTCTGAAATTAAAAATAAGTGTACGAGTTTGCCAAAATATAAAAAATAAATTATCTTTAATAATCTCCATTTCGTTCTTTTTGCAAATTCCAAAAACAATTTGTATAATGGTATTTGTCTCCGCTAATTACTCGAACAATATCTTTTTTAAAGTCATACCTTTCGTTAGATTTAAATAGTTTTGTATAAACTTGAAATCGTCCTTTGGTGTCTTTTGTTATAACTAGCAAATCCTCTATATTTGTATTTAGAAGTTTTTCTCTTACTTTTTCATCAAGACGATTTATCACGTTTATTTCTACTAATTTTTTGTATTGGTTAACATTTTGTTCTTTCGCAATTTTGGTAAATTCTTCAAGGTTGTATTTAGTATTTTTCCTGCTACCTTCATTTTTTAATTCAAAAAGTTGTAAGAGTGCTTTGAAAACTAAATATTCTTCTTTGTTGTAACAAGTTTTTCTTGAGTTTTCTCCATAGATGCTATGGCAGTTCAAACAACGAAATCTTCCTTTGTCATGCTTTACTGCTGCTATTTCTCCACACTTTTGACATTTATATCTTCTTTTTCTACGTGTTTGTTTAATCTGTTTAGGCATGTTTTTAAATCCTTTTATATATTTTCACCTTTTTATATAAAAGGTGAAATAAATAATTTTGTCAAGATATTATCTATAATTGACTTCAAGGCTAATTTTTGCGATTTTTTACGCTTTAGAAAGTGCTTCTTTATATTTATTTAGAAACACGAAGTGCGTGTTCATAAATTAGAGGAGGTTCACATGAACAACTCAAAAATTTTAAAATTGAATAGTGTAGCTAAAAATGTACTTAAAAATTACATTGAGGCTTCTAAAAGTAGTGAAATGGGTGTTGCTCGAGTTGAAATTATTCCAATACAAGAAATTCAACTTGTTGAAAACAATCCTAATAAGCATTCAGAAGAACACTTAGACGATTTAGCCAGCAGTATAAACAAATATGGATTAATGGTTCCTGTACTGAAAAACAGCAAAAATCAACTCATTACTGGGGAAGGTCGGTATCGAAGTCTTTTAAAGTTAGGAAGTAGTCATATAGCATGTCTTACTATCGAAGATTTGGCTCCTGAAATTTTGAGAGCATACCGTATTGCAGACAACCAATTAACTAGAAGTTCCGAATTTGATTTTTCAAAACTTCAAACAGAATTTAAATTCTTATATGATTTTAAAATTTTTGGAACGGATGTAGGTTTTACTTCTTTGCAGGTCGACAAAATTTACAACTATAAAATTGAAGAACCTAAAACTTCAAAGAAAAGTTCTCCTAAAGAAGAATCTTGTGATTGGATAGCAGATAAAATTCCTCAAAAAGTAAATAAAGGTGATCTGTGGCGTCTTGGAGATAACTTCCTGTATTGTGGAAACTCGTTAGAAGAAACCTCTTACAAAATCCTTATGCAGGGTGAATTAGCAAATATTGTAGTTACGGATCCTCCTTACAATGTCAAAATTTCAGGACACGTATGCGGACTTGGGAGAACCAAACACCCGGAATTTGATATGGCATCAGGAGAAATGACAGATGAAGAATTTGAAAAGAATTTTGTAACCCCATATATGCAAAATTGTATTAAAAATTCGATTGATGGCTCTCTTCATTACCATTTCATTGATTGGCGGCATTTGAAAACTTTTTTAAATGTTGGACAAAGCCTTTATAACGAGTTAAAAAATATTTGTGTATGGGTAAAGTCAAATGGCGGTGGAATGGGAAGCCTTTACAGAAGTTCACATGAAATGGTCTGTTTATTTAAACATGGTACTCAGCCTCATATAAATAACATTGAGTTAGGTAAACATGGGCGAAATAGATGCAATGTTTGGTCATATCCAGGGGTAAGGGCAAATACGCCTGATACATTGGAGTTGTTAAAACTTCATCCGACAGTAAAACCTGTATCACTTTTGTACGATATTTTGCTTGACACGTCTAATGTTAATGATATTGTTTTAGACTGTTTTGGTGGAAGTGGTTCAACTCTTATTGCCGCAACTAGGTGCAAACGGAGAGCAAGAATTATTGAAATAAGTCCTCATTACTGCGACATAATTTTGTGGAGATGGGAGCAAGAAACAGGTAAAAAAGCTACACTAGTAAAAAATATGGAGGAGCAAGTAAATGGCTAATGAGAATAAAATTGGAAAATTAAAACAAGTAATGTCAAAAAATTACGAAGTTGGATATTGTAAACCTCCTGAATCTACAAGATTTCAAAAAGGACAATCTGGAAATCCCAAAGGACGTAAAAAGAAAACGATTCCAAAATCTATAAATGAAGCCCTAACTCTAGAACTGACAAATAAACATATAATTACAAATGAGAATGGGAAACAAGAAAATGTATATTTGTTTCAAGTTCTAGCTAAACAACTAATACAGGATGCATTGAAAAGTGATAAACATTCAAGAAAGTTGCTAATGGAACTTTTAAATCAAAAAGATTTGTTATTATCCAGAAAACAATTAGAAGAAAGAGAGCCAGAAGTTGACTCTGAACATGAAAGAGAACTTAGAAATCGGTTTTTGAATGATTTAAATGAAATGTACCGAGAACTAGATAAAGAGGAAGCAAAAAAATCATAATTATCTCTTGATAAACCAACTAATTGATAATAAATTCCCTGCATTTTTAAATGCAGGGAATTTTGGTCAGAGCATTGAATAGACTGAAACTTAGGTTTGCAAAAATCCAATATCACATAGATTTTCCCAGAAAAATTAAAATAACAGGGAATTTGTAGTAGAGCCTTTTGCTCTCTGGACTAAAATATCCGTTTTTTAGTCGAAACTTAGAGAATAAGTGAAGATAGAATTTACAAAAACCGCCTCAATAGGGCGGTTTTTAAACTGAAGAACTGAATTTTCTGGTAAAATCAACAATGTCGTATTATAATTTTGCCCTACATAAAATAATCTTTTGGTTTTGATTTGACTATGTTGAGGGCGGATTCAAAGGTCGGGTTGATTTGTCGGTAGTTCAAAATTTCCTCAATTTCGCCAAGATTTGTCATTCCTAATTTTCTCACATCTTGATTGATATAATACATCTTTGCTTTCATTTGTTCTTTATTTAATTTTGTGAAATCTATATTACATTTTTTCAGAATTTCTTCTGTGCCGATATCTTTCATTTGTAATGACAAATACTCAAGTTTTGCCGCCGCAACCTTATATTCTCTTGCATCTTGTCCTTTTGCATTCAATATTGCGTGTTGCAATCTTAATCTGTCAGTTACTAAATTTAGTCGGCGTAAGTCAAAATCTGACGGAATTTCAGCATAAAGTTTCTGCAAATCCTTTCTTGTCAGGTCCGTAAAGTCTGTTTTTTCAAGAATTTTTTGAATAAACGGTTGCTGAAGTAAATCTTTTACTTTCGCAGACAGTTTTCTCGGTTTTAATTCAATAGACGGAAGTTGCCTGATAGATTTAAAAGATAAGCCCTGTTTGAATAATGGCACTAAAGTTCCTTCAATATTTAGCAATTCCGAAACTTTTGCAAAGGCCGCTTCCATTAGTTTTTCTTCGCTTGTTATGTGGTTGATACGGACATTTATAATGGCTTTACTCATTTTTGTTGCAGAATCATGCAAATACTCATCGGTAATTTGGTTTTGAATTTTGAATAAAGTTTTGTCGGTGTTTCGTTTCATTTTGCCAAGTTTTGTTTCATATTGTTCAATGAGTTCTTTATGTTCTCCGTTTTTGAATTTAGGCATAAGTGATTTGTCCAACACGTCAAACCCACGACCGTTTCTGACTTGGCTTGCTAATTGGTAGGCTTCGTGATTAATCTCAAAAAGTGTCGAACGGAAGTTGTCGGCTTCTGACAAATGGGGTTTATCTTTCAGTGTTCTGAGTTGTCTGATTTGTTCAAAAGAGGTATCCAGTTGTTGAAGTACGGATTTGATGTCTTTTGCGTTGGCAATTTCTTTTTCTACAGGTGCGGTATTAAATAGTTTTGTTTTTAAATAATTTTTGACATAAGGTGCAAATTTTTTGTATTGTTGAGCGAAAATATCCAAAGTTTCTTCTTTGAAGTTGATGACGATTTGAGCAATATCGGAAACTTTACCTTGATATATTTTGCGGATTTCTTTTGGATAATTTACCCCTCTTGTGCCAAGGTACAGTAAAAGTGCACCGCTACCTAATGCACCTACCGCTAATGCGGTTGTTTTCGCTTTTTTGAGCGGATTTTCCTGAGAAGTATTGTCATTTTTGACAACTTTTACAGGCTGTTTTTTTCCAAAACTTATATAGTTAGACTTTCTTATTCCTTTTGTCGTGAACCCGTCATCTAATAATATACCCATTAGTTATTCCTATTTTTAAACACCATATATATATAAATACAGAAAAGAATTAATTTGCTACTTCAAACAGAAAATTTTTACAAATTCTCTGTTTGAAGTGTTTAAAGTTTTTATACGTCCGGCAAAGTTCCTTTAACGGTTGCGATTTCGTCACAACCGAGACTGAAAACTTCGTGTAACGCTTTAACTGCTGCATTAGCATCTTCTTTGTTGATTAAGCAACTGATTTTGATTTCACTTGTAGAAATCATTTTGATGTTAATTCCTGCATTTGCAAGAGTTTCAAACATTGTTGATGCAATTCCGGGTCTGTCAATCATACCTGCCCCGATGATTGAAACCTTTGAGATGTTTTCATCAATTTGAACATCTGCTGCACCGAGTTTTCGTTTAACTTCTTCCAAAACTTCAAGAGCATTTGGCAAGTCTTCTTTTGAAATTGTGAAGGCGATGTCGTTTGTTTTTGAGGTTTTGCGAGCATAAGATTGAATAATCATATCTACCGAAATATTTTTTTCTGCAAGACTGCTGAATAGTGTTGCGGCTTCGCCCGGAGTGTCAGGAACTTCACAGACAACTACTCTTACCTGTGATGAATCTGCTGCAACTCCTGTAACCGGTTTGTTTATTTCCATTTCGTCAACTCCTACTATTAAAGTTCCCATATTATCTAAATTAAAACTGCTACGCACTCTAAGCGGAACAGAGTATTGTTTTGCTGTTTCAACACTTCTCGGGTGAAGTACGTTTGCACCGGCATGAGCAAGTTCTAACATTTCTTCGTATGAAACGATATCCAATTTAGAAGCGTTTGGAACAACTCTCGGGTCGGTTGTGTAAACTCCTTCAACGTCTGTGTAGATGTCGCATCTTTCTGCATTCAAGGCTGCTGCCAGTGCTACTGCTGATGTGTCTGAGCCACCACGACCGAGTGTGGTAATTTCACCGTCTTCAGTAACCCCTTGAAAACCCGCAACAACAATGATATTACCTTCATTCAAATTCTTTTTAAGTTTATCTGTTTTGATGTCGATAATTCTTGCTTTTGAGTGTACGTTTTCTGTAAAAATGCCGATTTGAGTAGCATTGAAACTAACGGCTTTATAACCTTGAGCTTGAATTGCCATTGTTAAAAGTGCAATAGAAACACATTCTCCTGTTGACAAAAGCATGTCCATTTCTCTGCTTGATGGTGTTGCGTTAATGTCATAAGCCATTTTTACAAGGTGGTCTGTCGTGTGCCCCATAGCAGAAACAACTACAACTACGTCATTTCCGTTATTTTTTTCACGGATAACCGTTTTTGCTACATTCTTGATTTTGTCGGTATCGGCAACTGAAGTTCCACCGAATTTTTGTACGATAATCTTTTTCAATTTAGTTATTCCCCTGCAAACTGTCTAAAATTTCTTTAAGTTCATTTTCTTCTTTTTCGTATTCAAAAGAACCTAAATTTTTGGTTTTGTCGGCAATCGAAATTGCTTCCTTTATATTATATTCGCAAACATTAGTTTTTACAAGTTTATAGGCACAATAAAATAACAAATTTAACACTTCTATATCTTTTTCATTTATTTTTTCTGCTTTGCGAAGTTTTCTTTGTGCATCGGCGTAATCTTCGATTGAGATTAGCCATTTTGAGTATTCTATAATAGCAGGTAAATATTGCGGATTTTCGGTCGTAAATTTTTCAAAATATTCTTTTGTTTTTGTTTTGTCGTCTAATTGTCTGTATGCTCTTGCAATGTTGAGAATATTGTAATATTCCTGCGGGTCAAATTTTAGAGCCTTTTTGAATAAATCTATTGCTTCATTGTATTCTCCGAGTGAATATTTTTTTAACCCGAAGGCTTCCTGAACATAAACATTCTCGGAATATTTTTCTTCGATTTCGTCTAAAATCGTGAAGTCTTCATTATAAGCACTTGTTAAAGCCATTCCGATTTTTGCTTCCATAAAATCGGGTTCTTCTTGCAATGCGATTGTGAATTGTTCGTGAGCTTTTTCAAATTCTAAAAGTCGCATGTAGGCTTTTCCCCATTCAAAGTGAAGGGTTGAATTTTCCAAATCGTTGGCTATTGCAGTTCTGAAAACTTTTTCTGTTTTTGCAATATCTTTTTGTATTGAGTAAATTTCGCCCAAAATGAAATATGATGGCAACATTTGCGGATTTATGTTGATTGATTTGTTTGCATACAATTCCGCCTCCTGATAATTCGATTTTATGAGTTTTAAATTTGCGTATTCGTAAGTGCTGCTTTCATTCGGTGCAATTTTTGTTAAAAATGCCAATTTCATTTCTGCAGCCTCGTATTCTCCGAGTCGAACTTCCATAACCGCAGACAACAAAATGGCCGTGTAATTGTATTTGTTAATTTTTGTAGCCATTACGAATTTATCTTTGGCATTTTTGTATTTTTTTAATCGCATTAAGGTCATTCCCCAGCCGGTATAGACATCTGTATTCATTGGGGAAACTTTGTTGGCTTTTTCAAAAGAAACGATTGCTTCGTCTAATAGTTTTGTGTTAAGTTGACACATCCCGAGACGTAGCCAAATTTCTTTGTCGTTAGGGTTCAGTTTTGAAGATTTGTCGTAATATTTAATCGCATTTTCAAAGTCATTTTTGCGTTCTCTTATTTTTCCGAGATATTTGTAAACAAGAGAATCCTGTTCTGAGATGTCTAAGGCTCGAAGAAGCAAGCGTTCCGCCTCATCAAGTTGTTTTTGGTCGATAAATTTTTTCGCTTTGTTCACATACGCAACAGTCGGTAAAGATTGAATTACCGTGTCTTTCTGATATGAACTTATTGAAAAGTTAAGTTTTTTAATTTCTTCCCTGATTTTTTTTAACCAACCAAACAATCCGCTACCTCTCTAAATGCTCCATCACCTGCTTGACTATGTGTTATTTGAATATTATCAACTTTTTTAACTTTGTCAACCGCATGCGGTACGGTAATTTTATACTTTGCAAACTTCAAACATTCCAAATCGTTTACGTCATCTCCCAAGTAAACATATTCATCTTGGGTCAGGTGATATTTTTCAACAATCATTTTGAGTACGTCAATTTTAATTCTTATATTTTGATGAATTTCGTCAATTTTGAATTTTTTAGCCATTGTTTCTATTGCGGAATTTTTTTCCCCGGAAATAATCGCAATATCAAATCCGTTTTTTTTCAATATTGAAAAGCCCATAACGTCTTTAAAATTGAGTTTTCGGCTCATTGTGAAATCCTCGTTAATATAAACGCAATTATCCGTAACAATTCCGTCAAAATCCGTTATGACTATTTTTATTGTTTTTGGAAGTTTAATTCCTGACATAAAATCCTCAACATCTTAACAAATCTCAATCTGTTTGGTATAATTATAGCATAAAGAGAGAACTATCAGAAAAAGAGAGATAAAAAGTAATAAATGTTTTCATATTTTTATTTAGTTAATATTTGCGTAATTTTAGTGTTTATTAGCCTGTTTTTTATCACAAGGAGAACAAACAAAAGATGGTCAAAGATTAACGATTATTTGGGCAAAGTTACGACAACGGTTGACTCTATCAGGTATGGTAATTTGTCAACAAAGATTGAAAAAGTCGAGCATCCGACTTACCAAAATGTTACGGACAGTATTAACCGAATGGTGGAAACTCTTAATGACCGTGAAAAAATGATTATTGAGTATCAAACAGAATTGATGAGGCAAAATAAGCTTCTTGAATCTGTCATAAACTCCTTGTCTGACGGTATTTTGATTATCAATGAAAAGTTTGAAATTTTGCGAGCAACTCCTAAAATTTTGAATTGGTTTGGCATAAAAGGACGGGATATTATAGGGAAAAATGTTTTTGAATTTCTACAACCCGTGAAAGATGAAGATTTTGATATTTCGGGATTAAATAATACCGAAATCTTTATTAAACACACTCCAACAAACAATTTTGTAATCAATTCTCAGCCCTTAACTTCGCTGGAGAAAAAGAGATTTGTCCTGATTATAAAAGATATTACGACCGAAAAAGAAATAGAAACGTTAAAAGATGATTTTGTTGCGACACTTACTCATGATTTGAAAGTTCCTATCGTTGCGGCATCAAATATCATTGATTTATTTTTGGCAAACAAATTCGGAGAGATTTCCGATAAACAAAAATATGCTCTTGAAAATATGAAAACTTCAAATCAAGGTTTGCTGGAGCTCGTACAAATTCTTTTGGAAACTTACAAATTGAGAGAACAGGGTATAAAACTTGTGCGTAGCGATATTGAGATAAATCCGTTTGTTGAAGCCATTATCACGGAAATGCAACCAATCGCAACCGAAAATAAAATAGAAATAAAATATCTTCCGTCTGATTTTGTTAAGGTGGTAAATGCCGACCCGATGCAACTTCGCCGAGTTATAAAAAATCTTATCTCAAATGCGATTGACCATAGCAATACCAAAAAGTTTATTGATATCAAAATCGGTAAATATCAAGACGGGATAACAATTTCTGTTATTGATTACGGTCAGGGCATATCAAAAGACGAATTAAAAATGATTTTTAACAAATACTATTCTGCCGCTAAAAAACTCCGCAAAGTCGGCACAGGGTTGGGGTTATACCTTTCTCAACAAATTGCTGTTGCTCATGGCGGGGAAATTATTGCAACGAGCGAAGAGGGTGTAAGGACTGAATTTTGCGTAAAACTCCCGAATTAGAACAGGTTTTGTGCTTTAAAATTCGCCGTTGAAAAAAAAACATGTTTTTGTTAGACTCTTGCTTGCGTACACTGGAAAGAAGGGATTTTAAAATGACTAAACGAGTTTTATTATGTATAATGGACGGTTGGGGCATTTCAACAGGTTCTGAAAAATATGATGCTACAAAATTGGCACATCCTGTGAATGTTCCGAAATTGGAAAAAGAAGAAAAATTTATTCATATCAAGGCTGACGGCGAAAACGTAGGTTTACCGCACGGTCAAATGGGTAATTCCGAAGTAGGTCACTTGAATTTGGGTGCCGGCAGAATTGTTTATCAGGATTTGTCAAAAATCAATAATGCAATTAAAGACGGTTCTTTCTTTAAAAATGAAAGATTTTTGAATGCTATCGTACACGCTAAAAAACACGATTCTGCACTTCATATTTATGGCTTGGTATCAACAGGCGGTGTTCACTCTTCGCTTGACCATGTACTGGCGTTGATTAAAATGGCGGCAGATTCAGGTTTGAAAAAAGTTTACGTTCATGCCTTTTTGGACGGTCGTGATACGCCACCTTCAAGTGCTTGCGAATACTTGCAAATCGTTGAAGATGAATTGAAAAAATATAACCTTCCTCCTGTTGCAACAATTATCGGTCGTTATTACATTATGGACAGAGATAATCGTTGGGACAGAGTTGAAAAAGGTTACAATGCGTTGTTGTTGGGTGAAGGTGAACACGCCGCAACAGCTATTGAAGGTGTTAAACAATCTTACGCAAAGGGCGAAACAGATGAATTTGTATTGCCAACGGTTATCGGTGGTGAAGAATCAAGAATTCACGATAATGATTCAATAATTTTCTTCAACTATCGTCCTGATAGAGCAAGAGAAATTACTAAGGCTATCAATTTTGCTGATTTTGACGGTTTCAAACGTAAAAAAGTTCTTAAAAATATTTTATACACAACAATGACAAGTTACGAAGCATCTTTCACTTTCCCTGTTGCTTTCCCGAAAGAAAAACTTGTGAATATTTTAGGTGATGTTTTGGAAGCAAACGGAATTAACCAATTCAGAACTGCTGAAACAGAAAAATATGCACACGTTACGTTCTTCTTCAATGGCGGTATTGATGAACCTCAACCTCACGAAACCCGTGTTCTTGTTGCTTCCCCAAAAGTTGCCACTTACGATATGCAACCTGAAATGAGTGCTTACGAAGTTTGTGATAACGTATTGAAGGCTGTAAACGACCCTAAATATCAATTTATTTTGGTTAACTTTGCAAATCCTGATATGGTTGGGCATACAGGTGTTATTGAAGCGGCGACAAAGGCTTGTAAAGTTGTTGATGAATGTGTCGGTAAAATTGCAGAGGCTTGTAAAGAACACGATATTACAATGTTGTTAACGGCAGATCACGGTAACTCGGAAGTTATGGTTGATGAATCAACAGGAAAACCGCAAACCGCACATACAACAAATGAAGTTCCGTTTGTCTTGATTAACGGTCCTAAAGGTGCCGAATTAAGACCGACAGGAGCATTGTGTGACGTTGCACCGACAGTGTTGCAACTGCTTGATATCAAGCAACCTGCGGAAATGACAGGTAAATCATTAATTAAATAAATATACAAAGGCGGGTAGATTTTTTAATCTATCCGCTTATTAAATTTATCACCCGAACAAATTTTATAAAGGTAAAAATATGAGTAACAAAATAGAAGATTTAAACATTGATTTTTCGTTCAAAAAGAACAACGTGGATGAGTTATTTTTTAACTTGAGTGAAAATCCGGAACACTTCAAAAATAAAGATTTTCGTTATACGTTGAGTATGATATATCAAATTGTTGAGGACGAATTTGCGGGAGTATTTCTGAGTCCTAACGCTCCGACCCGTAACACAAATTTCCATTTGATAAATAAACCTTCTAAATTGTCTTATAAAAACAATTTGTCATTTTTTGTTACTCCTACAAATAATTTTCAATATTATTTGAAATCTAAAGGGTCTTTGTTCCGCTTTAAGTCAGAAGTTTTCAAGGATAAAGTCGGTTACTTTATGGCTTGGGACGTTATTATGGACTATTTTGGCGGATTTGGTAATATTGTAGATTTGGCGGATTTGTCACCAACTTTTATTTATTTGAATAAATTGACATATTTCGTTATGAAATTGATTGAAAAATTGTATTTCATTCCGACGGTTAAACGCTACGGGCAAATGTTCAGAATTGTTTACGAACCGATTATTAACAACTCAAAAATGGCAAGAATTATCAACCAATTTGAAGAATGTATGCCTGAAGATTTGTTTATTGACGGCGAAATTCCGAAAAATTTTGTCTATGAATTTATTTATACCTATTTGAATTATGTAATTTATAAATTCTTGGGTATAAAAATGTACAGATTTAAGGATGTAAAATCAGGTCAATATATGTTGAAAGACTTGGAACAAAAAGCGGTTCTAAAAGGAAAAGATTATGCAGAGAGCTTTGCTCAATGGTTTGATGAATTGTACTTGGGCAAATATGACGTTATTCCGTTCTTCAAGATTGAAAATGCTCCTGATGATATGTTCAGATTGAAGGTTTATATCAAGAACAGAAAAACTGATGAAAGCGTTTTGATTGATAGTTTATACACGGAAGACGAAGTGTTTGGAGCAAAAGCTTCAGATATTTCAAGAATTGTCGAAAAACAATTAAATTACGCACTTCGTTATATGCCTGAACTTGAACAGGTATTTGAAGATGAAGATAAATTGTACTTGGATTTGAACTTGAATGAGGTTTATAAAATCATTACTCAAACTACTTATTACCTGCAAAAGGCTCAAATTGAAGTTATCTTGCCTGAAGAATTGCAGAATATTGTTATTCCGAGAGCTTCTATTAATGCGAAGGTTAAGGAATCACGTTCCGAAGACTTGGCAAATCTTATCAATAACAATACGTCTGCTTCAAAGGTTTCTCTTGATGATATTTTGGAATTCTCTTATGAAATCGCTATCGGTAATGAGAAAATTTCTTTGGAAGAGTACCAAAAATTGTTGGAAAATAACAACGGTTTAATCAAATATAAGAATAAATATGTTTTGGTTGACAAAGAAGAAGGTAAAAAGATTTTTGACCAAATTGCAAAATCTAACCTTAAATCAATGTCAAGAATGGAATTGTTGCACGCTTCCTTATCCGGTCAACTTGATCAGTATGAATTTGACTATGATGCGGCGTTTGCAAGAGTTCTGTCAGATTTTACAAAACCTGTAGAAATGACCTTGCCAAAAGGCTTGAAGGGTGAATTAAGACCTTATCAGGAAATCGGTTTGAGGTGGTTATGGACAAATATTGTCAAAGGTTTCGGTGCGTGTATTGCAGATGATATGGGGTTAGGTAAAACTATTCAGGTTATCAGTTTGATTTTGAAAATGAAAGAAGAAAATCGTTTGAAAAAACCTGTTTTGGTAATTTGTCCTACAACTCTTATGGGTAACTGGATGAAAGAACTTCAACTTTTTGCTCCGGAAATTGATGCGGTGATTTATCACGGTGCGGACAGAAAACTTGACGTAAATCATGATGTAATTTTGACGACTTATGCAATTATGAGAATTGACGTTGAAGAACTCAAAAAGCAAGGTTGGAGTATGATTATCGTTGATGAGGCACAAAATATCAAAAATCCTGATACGGCTCAAACTTTGGCAATAAAAATGCTGAAATCAGATGTAAAAATTGCAATGACAGGTACTCCTGTTGAAAACAGATTGACAGAGTTGTGGAGTATTTTTGACTTTATCAATAAAGGTTATTTGGGTTCTTTGAGAGAATTCCAAAAGAGTTATGCAATTCCTATTGAAAGATTTAAGGAACATTCAAGAGCGGGCAAATTGAGAATGTCTATTTCTCCGTTTGTATTAAGACGTTTGAAAACCGATAAGAACGTAATTTCAGACTTGCCTGAAAAAATGGTACTCAACGAATACTGCTACTTGTCTAAAGTTCAGGCTGTTCTTTATGAAAAAACTCTTAATGAAATGATGACAAAAATCAGCGGATTTACGGGTGTCAACAGACGTGGTAATATCTTCAAACTTATTACTGCACTTAAACAAATTTGTAACCACCCTTATCAGTTCTTGAAATCGGGCGATATGGGAAGAGAACTTTCGGGTAAAATGGAAAAATGCTTGGATTTGGTTCAAAATATTATTGATAATGGTGAAAAAACTCTTATATTCACTCAGTATAAGGAAATGGGTGATATTTTGTGTAAGGTTATTTCGCAGGAATGCAATACTGAACCGTTGTTTTTCCACGGAAGTTTGACAGTCGCTCAGCGTGAAGAATTGATTGAAAAATTCCAAACAGAAGACAAATATAAGGTAATGATTTTGTCATTGAAGGCTGGTGGTACAGGTTTGAACCTTACAAGTGCTACAAACGTTATCCATTACGACTTGTGGTGGAATCCTGCGGTTGAAGATCAGGCAACTGACCGTACATATCGTATCGGACAAGACAAAAACGTTATGGTTCACCGTATGATTACACTTGGAACTTTTGAAGAAAAAATTGACGAAATGCTTAAGTCTAAGAAAGAACTTGCAGACTTGGCAGTTTACGAAGGCGAAAAGATCATTACGGAACTTACGGACGAAGAGATTTACGAAATCTTTACTTTGTCAGCGTAGAGTGTAATTGCAAAATGATTTTACAAAGTCGATTTTAGTGTTGTAATGCCTGTTGTGTTATTTTAAGAAAGATCGGTTGGGCATACTTGCCCAACGTGTTGAAATGCAGTGTCTGTACGGCAGTCGTTTAGAAAGTAGGTTGCCTGTTGTGTTATTTTTTTCTAACAGATTCTGAATAACAAGAAAATTAAATGCTCATTACCTTCGCATAAATTTTCTAAGTTTTCAGAATGACGAATTACTTGGTATGCCCCCCAAATAGTCATTCTGAACTTGATTCAGAATCTTTTTAATAATCAAAATATGACAAGAAATTGAGTCCCAAAACTCTTGTTAATCCTTGCCATGAAGAGCCCCTGAAACCAGTTCAGGGTGATCTATTGGGACGATTATTTACTTTTTTTTCAGAAAGTCAAATTTTGCTATCTTTCAATTTTGTAACGAAAACTTAACAAAACTAATAAAAAAATTAAAGAAGAAGAATAAAGATGCCGATAAATAAAATATAGGAAACAAGATGAAAGGGTCACTACT
>SFZC01000057.1 GCA_004558955.1 bacterium
GATAATTCCGAAAGGAATATCTAGTTTCTTTGCTAATTTTCTGCCGACGAGTTCGCCTGTTGACGTGATTTTATATGCGATTGAGGCAATGCCAAAAGGTGCAAACCTTTCTGAAATTGCAAACAAAATTAAAGAAATCGCATATAAAATCACGTCAACAGGCGAACTCGTCGGCAGAAAATTAGCAAAGAAACTAGATATTCCTTTCGGAATTATCGATCTTTCACTGGCACCGACACCTGCGGAAGGCGACAGTGTTGCGGGAATTTTTCAGGCAATGGGTTTAGAACATGCAGGGGCTCACGGAACAACCGCCGCACTTGCGATGTTAAATGATGCGGTCAAAAAAGGCGGAATTATGGCAAGTTCACACGTTGGCGGATTGTCTGGAGCATTTATTCCGGTATCTGAAGATGCGGGAATGATTGAAGCCGCAGAAAAAGGATATTTAACCTTCAACAAACTGGAAGCAATGACTTCGGTTTGTTCTGTAGGACTTGATATGATTGCAATTCCGGGTAAAACTCCTGTTGATACAATCGCTGGAATTATCGCCGATGAAATGGCAATCGGTATGATTAACAAAAAGACAACTGCGGTCAGAATTATTCCCGCATACGGAAAAGATGTCGGGGATAAGATTTCTTATGGCGGACTTTTGGGCGAAGCTCCAATCATGCCTGTCAACGAGTTGTCTTCTACGGGCTTTGTAAGACGTGGCGGAAGAATTCCGGCTCCAATCCACAGCCTTAATAATTAATCAATTCAGACAACCCAAAATCCTTCAAAAGTATTATAAAAATGAAAAATATTGAAAGAAAACAATGTTTTTGCTATAATTAATATGGTATGTTAGCGACATACAATAAACACGGTTGTTAAAAGGGAATAGTTATGGCAACACTTAACGAACTTGCAAACAAACTACAAGCATTTATCATTGAACAACAAGTTGACCCGCACAACTTGCGACAGTTGAGTGTGCATAGATATAACAATTTGAAATTAAAAATTGCCCAATTAAGTTACCCCAATATCATTGTTTGTATTGGGATTTCGGAAGCAACATATAACCTTGAAGACGGTTCAAAGGTAGATGGTGGTCTCGGACAAGATGAAAGATATGTTCGCAAATGGTTAGGGCGGAATTCAATTCTAAAAGAATTAAAAGAATTATACTATCAACTTACAGACCTTGTTTCCCTTGAGGAAGAAGTCCTTATGGAAGAGGAAGAACTCGAAGGTACGGCAGATGAAGCAAAAGAAGTTGACGTAAAGTTTAAAAAACGGAAACCTCTATTACCTGAAAACTCACCTTTCCAAGAGTTTGAATATGACCCGTCTGAAGATACCGAAGTAAAAAAAGAGTACGAACAAAGCCTTCACAATCCGTCAATTCCGAAACTTCAACGATTTGAAGATTCTCCGGAACTTGAAGAATACAAAGGACCGGGAATACTCAAAACTTTGCAAGAAGCGGTTGCATTGTTTAATCTAAATGATTTCATCAACGGAAAATATAAACACCGTTTTGGTAGCAACGACGAACAAGATGAGGAATAGAATTTTTTAATTCTGACAAGGATAACACATGGCAACATTAAATGAATTAGCTGTAAAATTACAATCCTATATCATAAACACTCAAATGGACGGCAGAAACAGACGAAGCCTTAACAAAAGCCGTTATAACAATTTGAAACTAAAAGTAAATACGGGGCTTGAATACCCGAATATTGTCGTGACTATCGGAATTTCGGAAGCCACCTACAACGTTGATGCAGGAACAAAAACTGACGGAAGTTTAGGTCCTGACGAGGTTTATGTTTACAAATGGATAACAAATCCATACATTGCACCCGCCTTGAAAGAAATCTATCTTCAAGCAACAGAACTTGTAAACCTTGAAGAAGAACAGGAAGAAATTAAGGAAGAACTTGAAGACGAATTAAAGCAAGCCGCAGAAGGTCAAGCGGGCGAAAGTGACATTGACACCCGACCTTCAAGAAGGTCAAAAAAGAATTTCCGTAGCCTTATGATGCCTGTAGCCTTGCAACATCCTGAACTTGAGGAAGAAAAATTCCCGACAGGTAAAAAGCACAAAAATAAACTGGGCGAACTTGAAGAAGGCGATGAGGTTTACGAAAACGGCGAGGTATATTCTGAAAACAGCGATTTAGAAGTTTATCAGGAACAAAAACTTGAATCGCTCGAAGAAGAATCAAAAAAATCCGATTTTATTAACTTTATCAGGAACTCTTTTGGTAAAAAACACTAATTTTCGCTCGGTTTTATTACACTTTTTGAACGTAACTTTCTGTGATAAGTTATGGCAAATCTGTGTGCCTCATCTCTTATTCTTTGAATTAAAAACAACGCCCCTGAGGCTCTCGGTAGCATAATTGACACAGGATTATTCGGCAAAAATACTTCTTCCTGTTGTTTTGCCAAACTTACAAAATCAATACCCGTCACCCCGAGTTCTTCAACAATCTGCATAACGCTTGATAATTGCCCCTTACCGCCGTCAATTATAATTAAATCAGGCTTTTCCCAACCTTTTTCATCTAATCTTGACAGTCGTCTTGTCAAAACCTCTTTCATTGAAAGAAAATCATCGGGTTTTCCTTCAGTTGATTTGACCTTGAATTTCCTGTATTCCGATTTCTTGCTCAATCCGTTGATAAATGTAACCATAGAAGCAACGGTATTTGTCCCCTGAATATGCGAAATATCGTAACATTCCATTCGATAAGGGAAATTATTAAGATGTAATTTTTCCTTCAAATACGAGCCGATATAATTAAAATCGTCACGAATTTGTGTCATCTTGGTAAGTTTTGCATTATCTAAAATTACTCGGGAATTTTTGTCGGCAAGTGCTTGAAGCTCCTTGCCTTTTGTGGATTTTCCGTAACTTATTTTAACTTTTTTACCGGAAATTATATTGAGCCATTCCTCATACAGTGCTTTTTCACCGATATTTTCCAACTCATTTGATACAATTCGGTCAGGAAATTCCAAAGACAAAGTGTTGTAGTACTCCTTGAAAAAAGTCGCAAAAAATTCAGTCTTGTCGTTTTCTTCAACCTCGTAGGTAAAATCTTTTTTGTCTATCAAACGCCCTTCTCTAATCATCATGATTACGATTGCCAAAATTCCGTCCTCGTGTTGAAGCGAAATAATATCTTCGTTCAATTTAGTATTTTCATAGACAACTTTTTGTTTTTCGAGAGTCGTTTTCAAATCCAAATAACTGTCACGCAACCTTGCGGCTTTTTCAAACTGTTCTGAATTCGAATATTTTTGAATTTGTGCCATTAATTGTTTCATCAATTCTGATTGTTTACCCGATAAAAACAATTCCGCCTGATGAACAATCGCTTTATATTCTTCACTTGTCACCATATTTTGACAAGGTGCAAGACATTTGCCGATATGGTAGTAAAGACACGGTCTTGACTTAAATTTCGGCACTTTGCACTGTCTTAACGGAAAGATTTTTTTCAAAAAGTCCAAAGTTGAGTGCATTGCTCGAATATTCGTATAAGGCCCGTAATATTTACCTTTTTCCTGATTAATATTTCGCTTGCGGACAATCTGAATTCGTGGAAAATCCTCATTCGTCACAAGAAAATACGGATATTTTTTGTCATCTTTTAATAAAATATTGTAACGTGGTTTATGTTTTTTAATTAAATGACTTTCCAAAATCAACGCTTCAACTTCGGTATTTGTTATAATATATTCCAAATGGTCAATTTGAGAAACCAAAATATTAACCTTGACACTGTCGTGATGTTTTCGGTTAAAATACGACTTGACACGGCGTTTCAGAATTTTTGCCTTGCCGACATAAATAATCTCATTATCGGCATTATAATAAATATAACAACCGGGTAATTCGGGCAATAATTTCAAACTTTCTTTTAGTTTCTCATTCATAGGTAAATTATAACATATTTTAGACAAAAGTTCTTCAATAACTTGCCGTAATCGACAATTTTTGCTACGCTGAAATTGAACAAAACAAAAGGAGAGTTTGTGCAGACAAACATTTACGCAATAACTGATTCCCACCAAGAAAGCAGAAATCTCGGACTTTTACTCAGCGGAATTTATAATTTTGAAAAAGATAACAAAACCCCGTTTTTAGTATTAGATGCGGGGGATTTGTTCAAGGGAATTTATGACAAAAATTTGTCAGTAAATGCTTATATAAAACTTAAACAACTCCTTCCAAACGCTCAAATCTTAATAACCGTTGGGAATAACGATTTCGGATTTACCAAACAGGATTTTGAATTTTTAAAACAAACAATTCAGAAATTTGAACAAGCGGGAATAAATGTAGTCTGTTCAAATATTATTGAAATTAAAACAGGACAAAATGCAAACTGGGTTAATCAATATAAAATCTTGGAAATAAATCGTCAAAAATTCCTGATTACGGGCTTTTGCCTGAATAATTCCTGTGCAAAAAAATTCGGCTACAACATGCTTTCCCCTCAAGAAGGTTTGACAAAACTTTTGGGAAAAATCACGGAACCTTATGACAAAATTCTTCTTCTAAACCACCATTGGCTGACGGAAAGCGAAAAATTATACCAATTTGCAAAATCTCAAAATACAAATATAGATTTGATTATCGGCGGACATGAACACTCCCCGATGCACCCTGATTACACAAATAACATCTATTATCCGCTATCTTTTGCTCGTGCAATGTACAAAATTGATTTTGATACAAAGGTGGAAAAAGTCGAAAATATCAAGGTGGAAAATTTGTCTTTTATTCCCGATATTGAACAACCGATTTTGGAATACGAAAATAAAACGTGTTTAACAAAAGTTCTTTCCAAAAGATTATTGAATTTGCCCAAAACCTATTCGGAAGCCTGCCCTTTGGGAACTTTTATCTCAGACAAAATGAAAGAGGTCGGACATACAGATATCGCCTTCCATTCAACAGGATTTACGATGTATTCGCTCAAAACTTGTGAAAGCAAAACAATCACAAAATACGACCTGATGAAGGTAATGTGTGCATCTTCAACACTTGAAAAAATAGAAATTACAACAGAACAATTATTGAAAGTTTTTGAAAATGCGGGAAGCCTCAGAATGTACAATGACAGAGGAAATGCAAGATTTTTACAATGCTCTCAAAATGTAAAAATTACAGGCAAAGGAAACGAAAAAGATAAAACTTATAAAATCGTTCAAATTGAAATCAACGGCGAAAAATTATTAAACGAAAACTCAGAACCTATCGATAAAAACAGGATTTTCACCTGTACGATTGACCCGTATATAGGTTCGGGCGAACAAAATTTTGAGATTTTAAAAGATATACCTAAAACAAAAGTTTTGACAAAAGACGGAACACCGATTAAAATTAATGACCTTTTTTATAATTCCGTTATTTGCGAAAACAAAAATCCGAAATTAATCGCTCCGACAGATTACCCAAGCTATGTGTGGACAGACATTTAACGAAAAAGGTGCAAAATAATATTTTTATGTTACAATCGGCATATATACACATATAAGAGGAGAATACTTATGCACACTGAAGAAAGAACTTTTATTGCAGTAAAACCTGACGGAGTTCAAAGAGGACTAATCGGAGAAGTTATCAAAAGATTTGAAGCAAAAGGGTTTAAAGTAATCGGGTTGAAAATGCTTAACGTTTCGTCAGAACAAGCGGCAGCACACTATGCGGAACACTTTGGCAAACCGTTCTACCCAAGACTTATCCAATATATTCAAAGCGGTCCTATCGTTGCCATGGTAATTCAAGGCTACAACGCAGTTGCAGGAGCAAGACACCTTATGGGATCTACTGACCCTAACCAAGCAGAAGTAGGTACAATCAGAGCAGATTTTGCACAAGTAAAAGAATACAATATCGTACACGGTTCGGATTCTGTTGAAAGTGCAGAAAGAGAAATCGCTATCTACTTCAACGAAAACGAACTTTTCCCTGACGGGAAATGTATGTCAGAATTAGTAATTGAAAATTTAGATGCGGAATAAATTGCAATTCCACACGGGAAACACAAATGGAAGAAAAAGATTATTTTAGCTACGAATTAATACATGAAGATGCTCAAACAGGTGCCAGAGCAGGGATTTTAACCACCCCGCACGGAAAAATTGAAACACCTATTTTCATGCCTGTCGGTACAAATTCGGCAGTAAAATCTCTAACCTGCGACCAAATAAAAGACACGGGTGCTCAAATAATCTTGGGGAACTCTTACCACTTGTACCTTAGGGCTGGTGATGAAAGAATACACGATTTCGGCGGGATTCACGGTTGGATGAACTGGGACAAACCTGTTTTGACGGATTCGGGCGGGTTTCAAGTGTTTTCACTCGGACATTTGAACAAAATTACCGAAGACGGTGTAGAATTTCAAGACCCTAAAAACGGTACTCGTCACTACATTTCACCTGAAATTTCAATGAAAATTCAGCAAAATATCGGAGCAGACATCATAATGGCATTTGACCAATGTGCTCCTTATCCTTGTGACTATGAAACCGCAAAAGCCGCAATGGAACGGACTCACAGATGGTTAGAACGTTGTGTTAAAGCAAAAACAAACCCGAAACAAGCACTTTTCCCAATTGTTCAGGGTGCATTTTTTGATGACCTGAGAAAAGAAAGTGCAAGGGTAATTTCAACCTTTGATGCGGTCGGTTATGCTATCGGCGGCGTTAGTGTCGGTGAACCTACAGACATCAAAAACCACTTCACCGAACTTGTTGCTCCGCTTTTGCCAAAATACAAACCTCGTTATCTTATGGGAGTTGGCACACCTGAAGATTTGCTCAACGGAATAAAATTCGGAGTTGATATGTTTGACTGTGTTCTTCCGACAAGAAACGCTCGTCACGGCTCTTTCTTCACTTGGAACGGCAAAGCAAATATTAAAAACGAAAAATACAAAGATGACCACGCTCCGTTAGTCGAAGGTTGCGATTGCTATGCGTGCAGAAACCACTCAAGAGCCTACATCAGACATCTTTGGAAGTGCCAGGAAGCAACTGCTTCAACACTTTTGTCAATTCATAACATAAAATTCCTGGTAGATTTTGCAAAAAAATGCCGTCAAGCGATTTTGGAAGACCGATACCTTGATTTTTACAATGAACATTATGATAACTTAATAAAATAACACTCGTTTTTCAAATTTTTGTTATAATACAAGCATGAATAATGTGCATTTTAACGAAATAAATATATTAAAAGCATTGGCAATAATGCTTGTTGTGTCCGGACATTTAGAGTTTTCCTTACTTGGAATGTTTACGCCTTATTCCTTCCAATTAGCCTTATTTTTCTTCATTTCGGGCTATTTGTTCAAGGACAAATATTTAACAAATATCGCCGAATTTATGGATAAAAGGATAAAAAGCTTACTTGTGCCGTACTTTTGGTATAATTTATTTTACCTTTGCGTAACACTTCTTATCGCAAAATTAACAGGCAAGCTTTGGGGCATGCCGATAACCTTCAAAAACTTCTTCATAACCCCGTTTTTGAATGGTCATCAGTTCGATTTGTCTTGCCCGTTGTGGTTCGTAACCCAATTATTTATGACAATGACAGTATTTTTGTTTTTGATGCGAACCCTCAAAAAATGCAAAGACAACAAAATTTTCCACCTCGTATTTTTTACAATAATCGGCTGTTTGGCAATTCCGCTTAGCAAACTTATTGCAGTAACTCCGTTTACGCTCGTTGTAATTCGCACGATGATGTCGTTATTTTTTGTTTATTTGGGATATTTTTATGCACATTATATAAAAGATAATTATAATATTTTCACCCCGAAATGGGCAGGAGCAATGATTTCACTACAAGCGATTTTGTGGCTGTTTAACAGAGATTTTGACCCTGTTCACGGTATCGGATTGAGTTACGTTTTGGTTTGGGCAAGATTTGACCAACAATTAATTGTTCCGATATTTACAAGTATCACAGGGATTTGGGCATCATTGTTTGTCGTAAAACTTCTTTATCCGTACCTGAAGGACATCAAATTCTTACAAGATATGGGCAACGTAACATACCACATTATGGCAAATCATTTACTTGTAATGTACATAATCACCGCAATTTTATTAAAAATCAACGGTATCCATATGTCGGAACGTCTTAACCATAATATTTACTGGATTTACGACCCTGTACAAACAACATATCTGTATTTTGTTTTGACAATGGTAATCACAACTTATATCGGAATTTTGCAAAAGAAAGCTAAACAAAAACTTCTTGACCCGATTTTTGCGAAAAAATAACCTTTCTCCGTTGTATTGCAAGCAAATAAAAAATCTGCTACAATCCTTTGTATGGAGAAAACTATCGAAAAATTGAAGGAACTCGGGCTTAATTCGTACGAAGCAAAAGTTTATCTTGCACTTTTGAAAAAATATCCCGCAACAGGTTACGAAGTTGCTCAAATTGCGGATATTCCGCAGGCAAGAGCCTACGATGCGTTGAAATCTTTAATGACAGAACACATAGTAATTTCAAACAAAGAAAAACCGCAAAAATATACCCCTGTTCCGCCAAAAGATTTGATAAGATTTTATAAACGCAAAATCAATTCAACCGTGGATTACCTTGAAAAGAAATTGCCGTCAGTTCAAGAGGATTATTCTGAACCTATCCATACAATAGATGATTACGAAAATATTATTGATAAATTGAAAGAAGTCATCAAAACCGCAAACGATTCAATATATTGTGAGTTGTGGTCAACTGATTATAAGCAGTTGGAAAACGAAATTATGGACGCTTACGATAGAGGAGTCAGTATAAAAATTGTCGGTTATGATAATTTGGAATCGGTTTTCGGACTTGTTTATTCCCATCAAGGAGCGAAGGAGTTGGAATATTACTTGGGCAGCCGAATGGTATTTTTGCTTGCCGATAATACCGAATCCATTTGGGGTAGAATTGAAAAACAGGTTGTTTGGACAAAACATAGAGATATTGCCTTTTTAATGAAAGAATTTATGGTACATGATATGTATTTGCTTGACGTATATCAACGCTTCCCTGAACAGTTAAAATACTTCTACGGTGCAGGATTTAAGAAATTAAAAGAGAAAATTTTAGACAAAAAATCAACATATAATATTCATTAATTATGACCCTTTGAGCTGAAAAATATATGGCTACGGAAAAACCGTCTATAATTGCCTCAAAGTTTATAAACGTAGGGTGGGAAAAGCGTTAGCGGTTCCCACCTTACATCCATAGATTTTGCTCTTCAATTATTTCGAGGTTGACTATAATTGTTTCAAAGTACCGATTGAAGTTGTTCTAGTTGTATTTTGGTATTGTTTAGCGATTCTTTCACGTTGTGTTTGAGAAAGTTGTTTAATAATTTTACGTTCAGGTTGCGTTTGTGTAGTTGTAGATTTTGCACCAACGCTATTAACAGATGTGCCAACACCTGAAGAACTAATAGTCTTATTATTTACCCTTTGAACTTTTTCAAGTGGTTTGCCTTCTTTACCGATAGCCCAACGGAATCCTGCGGTTAGAGAAATACCGTTACGTCCGCCGTTTTGAATCATAGCCTGACCAAAAGCCATATATCTGTCTTTGAAGCGTTTTTGAACACCAACACCGTATTGAATATATGGTTTAATACTCATTTCCGGCAATCTTACATCGTCTGCTGAAACTTTAGATTTGTCCAACAAATTCCAAACCATATTAACCCCGATATATGGTTGCTAACCGTTTTTGGTATTTGCAATAAATTTTACACCAGGGGCAATTTGAATTGCGTGTAACGGGTCGTTTTTAATTCTAACTCCGGCAGCATTAGTATAGTCGAAGGTGTTAACGAAAGTGTAACTCAATAATATACTAGGTTGAATAATTAACTTTCCTTCTTTAAATTCAATGTTGTAACCGGTTTTGTTACCAACACCGGCCATTAGCATAGTGTAATTGTCAGTACCATACATTGTTCTATTGTTACCAACGATAGCTCCGGTAGAAACAGTTGTAGCGTTGAATAAATTACCTTTGTATAGAGTTAATGTTCCACCGACCAAACCGCCGTTTTGAATTGAATCCACTCCTGAGAATCTTTGACTTGCACCGTTGTAACCGACATAACCGGTCCATGTTCTATCCCAGCCATGTCTGATAGATTTTATTGGAGTGTCAAAACCAACTAAAGTTCCGTAAGTAATGTTAGAAACTTTAGGTCCGTTTTTAAGTGGAATATTTTCAAAACTTGCATAAGGTTTAACCCATGCACTGGATGTTTCATTTTGAGCATTGAATAGTGGTGAGAAAGTTCCAACATCTGTTGCATCTCCAGTTGGAGATAGAGCGTATCTGTTCGCATTCTTTATAGAAATACGTTCAAGATATGGAATAGACATGAAGTTATCTGAGTTTTGGAATGCGTAGTTGAATGTTTGGTTCATAGTTGCATTCGCACCTGCTTGAGAAGCAACAGAACTACTCAATACAGCCGGGTTAAATGCATCAGATGGGTTTCCGGTAGGAGTAACAGTTATACCACCGCCACCACCAGGGGTAACTGTTGTACCGCCACCAGGGGTAGGGGTGAGGATTTTATCTCCTTTGGCAAATACGAAATAACCGGCGTCATCTCTGTTGTCATAAATTGCGTTGTATTTATATATTGGAGTGTAGAATGTTGTTTGAGCAGAGCTTGGAAGGTTGTATTCACCGTTAGCCGACATACCGTTAACAACATTATCTTTCAAGCCATCTTCTGCAAAATAGATTTCTGTAATTTCATCTACTGCATCAGATAACAAGTTCATACCGACAACGTTCAAGTTGCCATTATGAGTGCCGTAATTTGTTGCCGAGATTCTATCCATTTCAGCGTTTGCCAGGTCAACATCTGCTACAAAGTTTGTGTCTGAATTAACAGTCAATGTGTTGAAATTATATACATGAGTTTGGTTATTTACAGCATTGATTGTTGTGTTGTCAAATGTTACATTTGCGTTGCGAATGTCGTTCAACATATAGAAAGTTGTGTTGTTTATGTCATCACCTTGGATATTTACGCTATATGTATCAGTAATATTACCATCGCTATCTTTTGTAACCGTACCATCTATATTATCTGCCATGTAGAACTTACCATTGTTTTTCATAGTGAAATTCAATGTAGCATTATTGTCTATATAAATAGCGTTGTCATCTTTAACACCTTGAGATTCGGTATAGTTATCTTTAAATGTGTTTGTTCTGTTGTCTGCAACAAGGCTTAAATCTCGACTACTCCAGATAGCACCGCCTTTGGCTTCTCCTGTTTCTGATTTAGCGTAGTTGCCGATGAAATCACCTGTGATATCGCCGATTGTACCACCGTTATAAATCGCTCCGCCGAAAGAAGAAGAATCAGAATATCCTTCATCATCAGAAGAAGAAGAAGAAGAAAAAGCGTAGTTTCCGATGAAATCACCTGTAATATCGCCGATTGTTCCTCCGTTATAAATCGGAAACTACGCTTTTTCTTCTTCTTCTT
>SFZC01000221.1 GCA_004558955.1 bacterium
GAATTCCAGTTCAAGCGCATCCAATGTCGATGTACGTTTCCTGGGGAAAAATGGAAGAGACAATGCTTGAAGTAAGAAATTCGGGTGTTGAGGGACTTGAAGCGCATCATCCGGGAATCAGGTTTTCTGAAGCCCGGCGGCTTGAAGAACTTGCAGAAATGCTCGGAATGCTTTCAACAGCAGGAAGCGATTTTCACGGAGAAAAAGTCCGCGCAGATAGAAAAATCGGATATTCGTCAGGCGGATACAAAATTGAAGACAGATTCTGGACAGAACAGTTAAAGCCCGCATTGGAAAAAGCTCACAGCGGAACAGACCACACATTTTCAGCAGGCTAACGCGAAATTGTAACCCAAGGCAAAATGAGTTATTATGAATACATAGCTTTGGAGGAAAAATGAAACATCTTTTAAGAAAATCAGCGGCGGCTTTGGTTGCGGCTTTTTTATTTATTTCATGCGGAAAAAATCAGGCTGTAAAAACGGAAATGTTTGCGCCAATGGCAAAGACAATGAAAATGTCGGCAAGGACAGATTCCGCAATGAACGTGATGCAGGACATGGCGTTTGAAGAATCAACAGAGCTTCCTTCTGAATCAGGGCAGCCAAGACAAGACCGAAAACTCATCTACACAGGAAACCTTACAATTGAAGTTTCAAATCTTTCAGACTCCAAATCATCCGTTGAATCCTGGATAAAAAAATTCGGCGGATATATTTCAGACTCGTTTGAAAACACAAGCTCCATAAGAATAACGGCAAAAATTCCAAGCGGCTCTTTTTCGCAGGCAATGCAGGAATGCGGACAAATCGGAAAGCTTAAATCAAAAAATATAAATTCCAGCGATGTTACAGAGCAATTTTATGACTTGGACACACGGCTTTCAACACGCAAAGTTTTGCTTGAACGTCTAAAAAAATATCTTTCAGAAGCAAAAGACATGCAGGATATGCTCAAGATTGAAACAAAAATCAACGATGTAACTTCTGAGCTTGAGAGAATGCAAGGACAAATGAACCGCTTAAAGTCGCAAATTGATTATTCTACAATTTATGTTACTGCGGAGCTTCCTGTAAATCAAAATGAAAGCGGATTTGTAATGCCCGACACAAATTCACAGCTGCGCCAGTTCTTCGCAAACATACTGAATTTCTTTGTGAAATTTATTTTCACCGCATTGTACATTGTAATTTTTGGAGTTCCTTCTGTTCTATTCCTTATGCTTATTTACTGGCTCGGATTTGGAAAAGTGGGACTTTTAAGAAAACTCTTTGCAAGAATAAGAAAATAAAAATACCCGGCATTTTTGCCGGGCTTTTTGCTTTTTGACTTTAAGCTTATCTTACTGCTAAAATCGCGCCAAGAATAATAAGATGCTGGGCAAAAGTATAAAGCCATTCAAGGAAATTTTTTGAGCCGCCGTTAAGAATTCCGCTTGCTCCAAGAATATCAGAAAGAACAATGGCAACAATCCAAACAACAATTGCAATAAGAGCCAGAACAGTTCCAAAGCTTCCAAAGCGGTCGCCAATCACAATCTTTAAAATCATAAAGACGCCAACAAGAAGTTCAATCACTCCGAATACAATTACAAGAATATTTTCTACATTGCCAGAAACAAGACCTTTGATTGCTCTTGCAGCAAAATCTCCACCGCCCTGCAAAGCCCAGATTCCTCCAACTGCAAGCATTGCTCCAACTGCAATCTGCAAAATCAAAAGCGCCGCAGTCCATCCGCTTTTTTCAGTTCTCATATTTTTCCTCCTAGAAATATGTTGTGCCATTTGTCAATGACAAAACAAAATTTAATATAAAAAAGAAAAGGCTTTAGAAATCAAGATTTTCGGCACTAGATCATCCTGATATTCGTGGATTTAGGAAGAAACAAAGTTTCCGCCACCTTTTCTTTATTTCAAAACTTAAAATATGAATAATGAACTAAGCTATTTTTCCGTTCATCATTCCCCAGACAAAACATGCAAGTTCTCTTGCTCCTGCCGCAGAAGATACGTTGTAATTTTTTCCTCGTTCTTCAAGATGCTTCATTTTTGTTCTGATTCGTTTTGTTGCCTTATCTGCATACGCCACAATTTCAGGACTTGCATTCTTTTGCCTTTCAAGAATCCTTTTGGATTTCTGTCCATAAGGATTCGTCCGTTTTATTGCCTTCGCTGACTCATGATAATATTTATTTTTTGCATTTGCTATACCTTCATGTAATTATATGTTTCATTTTTTTTCAAACTCCTGTATCAGCTTTATGTTCGCCCTGTCTATGTCAGTCAGTTTGTCGTCGGTATACTCATTGTCCGGCTTGTACCAGGCGTACTCGTTGAACAGGGCCTGCAGGTCCTCGCTCTTGAACGTGCGTCCGTGCCGTGCGTACACCGCGTTGCGCCAGATGCGCAGCGCGGGCTTGGAGAAGCCTTCCAGGTCTGCCGGCAGAAGCGGCCGCTCTAGTTTTGCGTAGTCTATTCCTGCCTCCGCAAAGAAGTCCGGGCTGCCGTGGATTTGCTCAAGCTCCTCGCTTGATGCGTTTTCGTCCTGAACGTATTTTTGCTGGATGCGGTCGTAATAGTAGAATACAAATTGTTCTCCATCAAAATATTTCAATCCCTGCCGATATTTATAATTAATAAACTCAGGAAAGAAAGAAAAAAAAGGAAAACACGAAATATCAATA
>SFZC01000058.1 GCA_004558955.1 bacterium
TATTTTTGATGGTTTTGCAGGTGCTGATAAAACTTATACTCAAAAATTCAGAGTTATCAACGAATTGGCAAGCCAAAACATGTTCATTCACCAGTTGTTAATCAGACCAACTGCTGAGGAATTGGCAAGTTATGGCGAACCTGATTACACAATTCTTTGTGCTCCAGGTTTCAAATGTGATCCTGAAGTTGATGGTGTAAATTCTGAAGCTTGTATCGCAATCGACTACGAAGCTCACGAAATCATCATTTGCGGTTCACGTTATGCAGGTGAAATCAAAAAATCAGTATTCGCAACAATGAACTACATTATGACTAAGAAAAATGTTCTTCCTATGCACTGTTCAGCAAATATGGACCCTGTAACAGGTGAAACAGCTGTATTTTTCGGTCTTTCAGGAACAGGTAAAACAACTTTGTCAGCTGATCCTTCTCGTAAGTTGATTGGTGATGATGAACACGGTTGGTCACCTGACGGTGTATTCAACTTTGAAGGTGGTTGCTATGCTAAATGTATCCACTTGTCAGCAGAAAATGAACCTGATATCTTCAATGCTATCAAATTCGGTTCATTGGTTGAAAATGTTGTTATGGACCCTGAAACAAGAGAATTTGATTTTGAGGACGGTTCCTTAACAGAAAACACTCGTGTAGGTTACCCTGTTAACTACATCAACAACGCTCAAATTCCTTCAAAAGGCGGAATTCCGAAAGTTGTTATCTTCTTGACAGCTGATGCGTTCGGCGTATTGCCTCCAATCTCAAGATTAGACAAAAACGCTGCAATGTATCACTTTGTAACAGGCTTCACTTCTAAATTGGCTGGTACCGAAAGAGGTATTACAGAACCTGTACCTACATTCTCAACATTGTTTGGTGAACCATTTATGCCAATGGATGCTTCTGTTTACGCAAAAATGTTAGGTGATAAACTTGACCAATACGGAACAAAAGTTTACTTGGTTAACACTGGTTGGGCAGGTGGCTCAGCTTCAATGGGTGCTAAGAGAATGAAATTGGCTTACACTCGTGCAATGGTTACGGCAGCATTGAACGGCTCATTCGATAACATCGAATTCAAACACCACGATGTGTTCAACGTTGATTATCCGTCATCTTGTCCGAACGTACCTGATGAAATGCTTGATGCAAGAGGTATGTGGGCTGATAAGAATGCTTATGATGAAGCAGCTAACAAACTTGCTCAGATGTTTGCAGATAACTTCTCTGCTAAATATCCGAATATGCCTGCTGAAATCGTTAATGCAGGACCAAAAGCAAAAGCTTCTGTATAATTCGTTATACGGTAAAAATATAGAGTCGGAACTTGGTATTCACCAAGTTCCGATTTTTTTGTTTGATTGTTTGCTTTTTTTTAGACACGAGTTTTGCTAAAATGTCGGTTTGGCATAATTGCCCAACAAGCAGAATCTTTTGCACAACATGCCAAAAGCTATTCAAAACTATCTTTTCCAAACTTTGTTGTCGATTTTCCACCCGTCACGCATTAGTTTACTCAAACACCAATAGCCGTTCCCAGTCAAGCAGTTCTGTTCTACTTGTTCTTTTGTTCGGCTATAGCCAGCTGGAACAGTTCCAAGATTTTCGTTGTATATAAGAATATAAATATCTTTACCGATTACGTTTGGACCTCTATCTCCGTTTACATCAAGATAAAACTCTAATGAACTTTCTGGGGCATCAACTCCAAACAGGTTTGAGTTTGAACTTGAACCACTGGCATCTAAATTTCCCCAAAACCCTTTTGCCGTTTTAAACGTCACCGTAACGTATCCGATAGTGACTTCGTTATTCCCGACAGATGTCGTGTAGGTTGGTGTTTGGTTGTTTAATGTTTTTACAATTCCGCTTTTATGCCAACAGCCTGCTTGTTGAACGCAAAGGCTTGTTACTTGTAGGCTCGGAGCTAAGTTTTTATCAAACCACTCTTTTTGACCTTTTGTTGAAACTTGAACCTGCATTGAGGTGTTTCCCTTATCCTCAGATAATTTCAATGCTTGTGCAATGGTTGAATATGCCACTTTTGCCCTTGCTTCCACCTGTCGTTTGGTAATCATCGAGTTTAGACTTGGGATTGTCATTGCTGCAACGATACCGACTATGCCTAAGGTTATCAAAACTTCAGCAAGCGTAAAGCCCCAACGAATTTTATTTTTTAGCATAAAAACCTCCTCACTAGTAATATAATATTATTGAATATCAATATATTGATACTACATGTCAGTATATTCCCTTATCTAACTAAAGTCAAGGATATATAATTATGAAATGGAAAAAGATTTCAGATATATAATCGGGCGTAACATCAAGGCGGAAAGGTTACGCAAAGATATTACTCAAGAAAAATTTGCGGAACTCATAAATATGAGTCTTAGTTATGTGAGTAAGGTTGAACAAGGGTTGACCTCGCCCACTGCATTGGTTTTATACAAAATTTCTCGAATTCTTGAAGTTAAAATGGAAGATTTTTTCAAAGGGATAACCGTAGAAGAGTAGGGAAGGGTATTATTTCAAAATGATAATTCCTTTACCCCTAGTCGTTATTGTTGCGGTGGATTAGGCGGTTGCAACAAATCAAAACTCACGCTCCGACACCGATTATACCGTTTACAGTGATAGAATTTTTTGTCGGAGATTTAAAAAATACAAATCTTCTCGCAATAATATCAAGCACTACACCAATCCAAATCTTTTCAATACGTCAAATTTTTAGATTAATATGAGGTTTATAAATGATATGAGGTGTGTTAAGATTTAAAAAAGGATTTTGTATGATAAGACTTGAAAATGCAATTACAAATGGTGAAATCGAAAAAATAAAAACGCTATACTATGAGGCGTTTCCAAAAGATGAGCAAAAACCGTTTGAATTGATTTCTCAAAAGCAAGCAGAGGGTTTGGTCGAAATTTTGTCGATAAAAAATGAGGAAAATTTTTGCGGACTTGTGCTTCTTGCAAAGTCTGAAAATCTTGTTTTGCTTGATTATTTTGCGATAGTAAAAGAGTTTCGAGGACAAAAAATAGGGTCAGAAGTCCTACGAATTTTGCAAGACAGATTTAAGCATGAAAAACTTATTATAGAAATTGAAAATCCCAATGTGGTTTGTGATAACAAACCTGAACGAATTAGACGAAAACATTTTTATCTCAAAAACGGTTTGAAACAAGTTCCGTTTGAGGTAGATTTGTTTGGGGTTGAAATGGAAATTCTGACCAATAATCAACCGCTAATATTTGAGGAATATTATAGGGTTTATTATAATGTTTTTGGATCAATAGTTGTCGGAAATATTTGCTTGAGTAGTCTTTATAATCAATGATAAAAATGAAAAGACCCCACCCCGAAATCAAAGATTTCGACCCTCAGCCATACGGCACACAGTTTCACTCGGCTCATCCTTCGCCGGTTCAGCTAGTGCCTCAAGGGTAGGGTTTTGTACAAAAATATCACACCAAATAAAAAAGAGAAGGTCTTTTGATCCTTCTCTTTTCTGTTGATAAATTTTTATGCTTTTTCAAGAACTTTTTTAGCGTTTTGAATGCCTGCTGTTATAGTTTCCTTCATCTCGCTAAGCATTTTTATAAAGGAACGAGCTTCTTTTAAACTCATCAAACCGATATTTTTCTTGTTTCCGTCCAACTTGATCGATATCAATTTGTCACTGTGCGGGAAAAATCCTTTTTTATAGCATGTAATTGATGAAACGCCAAGTTTTCCCAATTTTGTATTTTCTCCCGGAACTACGGTTTTGGTTTTTTCGGTATTCAGAACTTTTGTTCCTGAAGGAAATACTTTCGATATTTGCCTTGCTTCGGCAAATGTTTTATTTATTGTGCTAATACTTGTGCGTATTGGGTTAATATCGATTTTTGGTACTGTCATATAACTTCCGCCTTTTCTTTTTCTTATTATACATGAATATGCTTTTATATAAAAGTCCAAAAATTTTATTTTTTGCTAATAAAAACAAAACTTTACACAATAATATCAGAGAATTTTACATTTTTTAAAATCTTTTCAAGATTATGCGGGTTTGTTTCGACCTGATAGCCGATTTTGCCTGCACTGAAGATTATTGTTTCAAAATTCTGAGCGGAACTGTCTAATATCGTTACAAATTCTTTCTTCATTCCGATAGGGGAGCAACCGCCGTGGATATAGCCCGTTAGTGGTAATAATTCTTTTGATTTCAACATTTCGACTGATTTTTCGTTAACGCTGTGTGCCGCTTTTTTCAAGTCTAATTCGCATGCAACGGGGAGCATAAAAACGTAGTACTTTTTAGATTTTCCGACAGTAACAAGAGTTTTGAATACTTGGGCGGGGGGTTGATTTAATATGGTCGCAACTTCAATTCCGCTGATAGCATCAGTGTCAGCATAAGTGTAATGTTTGTACGGAATTTTGTATCTGTCTAAAGTTCGCATTACGTTTGTTTTGTAGTCCATTTTATTTTACCTGCCTTTTTATCCATTCCATAATTAAATCTACCAAATAGTCCTGTTGTCCTTGCGATAATTGAACGTTTTTCGGGAATTTGTGCCATTTGTTTATGCAGCCTCGACAACAGGTTGCCGTTGCATGTTGCGCTATAAATACGGGGTGACCTCTCATTGGAGTTTGCTTTCCGTCATTTGGAATTTTTGCCTGTGCAATACGTTTTGAAATAAAATCTCTAGCATGGCCTTTGATTGTTTCAAGCCCCCTTTGTTCAATATATTCAAGTTCTTTAGTTTTTAGTCGAAATTTTGCTCTAAAATCGGATTTCCCGAGCCTGTTCAAAATATCATCAAACATTTTTAATACCTCACAACAATTTTATCACCAAAAATTTGTGGAGATTAAGCAAACTCAAAAACTTAAATCTTTTTCCCGAGAGATTTTGAAATTTTTGAGTGAATAAGGTTTGCCTGATTTAAGTATTCGGTCAGTTTTTCGTAATTCTGTTTTTTCTCGCCATACGGAACATTCATGTCAATTAATTCATCAACACTTTTGCTGATTTCAGAAAGTTTATCAAGCGAATCTGACAAGGTTACAACAGAATTAACCTTCTTTGAAACCCTTGCCATTATTTGTCTTGAGATAAATTCTTGAACTTTATAAATGACAGGCATGTTCTTTTTGAAATGTTGATGATGAAATCTCTTTTCGCCCAAAACTCGTCCGCCGTACATTTGCTCTTTTCTCAAGGCTGAAAGTTCCTGCATTAAACGCTGCCTTTTGGCTTTTAATCCCAGTGCTTCGTTTTGAGTTCCGTAAGTGTCCGCCATTTTAATTTTTTCATTCAAATCGTTGATTGTGGCTTCTTTGTCCTTTATTCTGTATTCAATATTAACTTCTTCAGCGTTTTTGTCATCAAATTTTGTGTTGTTCAAAATTGTTGAATCGTAACCGTTTAATCTTTTTATCGGATTAGAAGTTGGTGCGGCTTGGTTTTCGGGTTGGTTCGCGGGTTTTGTTTCAAACGGGTTTGAGGTATCGTTTGGTTTGAAACCGTTGTCAAACGGATTTGCCGCAGAAAATTTATAATTACTGCTGAAAATATTTCCGCTTATTTTGTTGTTGTTCCCACTATTCTCCATACAAACATTTTAAACCAAGAAAAAATATTTTTTCACATTTAAAAGTATGATTTTACAAAATTTTATGAGATTGTATAAACTTTTTTGTAATACATAAATGAGCCGAAGATTGCCAAAATTATGTTAGGAAGAGTTGCCGCCAAACACGGTAGCATCGTTCCCGCTTGTCCCATAGAAAGTGACAAGGCTCTAACCAAATAATAGAAAAATATAATTAAAATACTGAATAAAAATCCTCGGTTGTAACGTACTCTTGGCGGTGTAATAGCAAGCGGAACGCCTAATAATACGAATACAATGGTCGTTATCGGTAAGGCAATTTTGTCGTACAATTCAATTTTATATTGGATTCTTTCTTCAGGTGCAATATCTGAATTTTTCAAGTATTTCAAAAGTTGTCCGAAGTTCTTTTCTTTAGCAAAGTTTTTGTTCATTTTTTGCGACATATCCATGCTGAATTTTATCAACGAGTCGTCAAATAATGAAGTGTTCAAGACATTTCCGTTGTTTGCCACCGTGTAGGCGGCGGCTTTTTTTAGAACCCAACCTTTAGAGGTCGTTTTGCCTTCTTTTGCTTGTACAACTCGGATTGTTCCCGGGTCAGAATTATCCAAAACTGTTACGTTATACAATATTCCTTTTTTGCACGAACCAACATAGAAAAGTCTTTTCAAAATCCCGCCGTCACCGATATCTTTGAAGACAAAATTCTCTTTTCCTTCAGGGACGTGTTGTTGTTCAATCGCCCAAAGTGCAAGTTTTGTTGATTGTTGTGTCATTATCGGAACGATTTTTTCATTGATAAAAAAGCTCGAAAAAGCCATTACCAACGCAAAAATGAAAATTGATTTTGCAATTCTGTTCAAACTGATTCCGCAGGCACGCATAACCGTGATTTCTGAGGAAAGACTTAATTTGTTCAGTGTCATTACGGTTGATAATAAAACGCCCATCGGGATTGTCATAACAACGACTGACGGAAGGTTCAAAAGTACCATTAAAAAGGCGATTTTGAACGGTATTCCGAATTTTGCGATTTGCTTAATCAATGTGATAAAGGTATCTGAGGCAAAAATAATCGTAGTGAAAACAAATACACCCATAATAAACATTTCGATTACCTGTTTCAAAATGTATTTGTCTAAAATGCTAATCTTTGCAAACTTCTCTTTTATCTTCGCAACAATATTCTTTATCATAAGAAAATTTTAAGATAAACAAAACTTTTTATCAAACATCTAGTTAGCTTCTTTTAATATGATAATTGTTTTTTTTATTTCGTCCTTGAGATAGCCGAGCTGTTCTGTCAAACTTTCAGGGTTGTACAAATACCCCGCTCCACCGTATGCCATATAAGGATTGTATTTTACGGCTTCCGTACGAAGAAGTGCGATAGATTTTGTGTGCATACTCAGGTCTAATAATTTTTTGTAGGATAAAAAGTAACTTTCGGGTTTGTTTGCGTATTTATCTTTGAAATAGTCCGCACTTTTTGTGAAATAATAGGCTTTTGCGTTGAAAACCTGAACATTAACTCCGTCATCAATCATATCGTATAATGTTTCAAGCATTGGGATAAATTCGTTCAAATCGTTGACATATTTTGAAGTTTTGTCGGTTTTCAAGATAATATTGACAAAGGCAGGATTATCACGGGGAACGGGTTTGAGTTCGTTTGCGGAATTAAAATCCTTTGTTGGTCTAAAATCAGGGTTGATTTTTTTAGGTTGCTCTTTTTCGTAGGCTTTGTTTAAATCAGGCAAAGTTCCGACATAACCTTTAGCTTCTTCGGGTGCTGTTTTCCCAAAGGTTGTTCCTGCTTGTATTCCTAGCAAAATTACCAATATTAAACCTAAAAAATACTTCTTCATACCACAATTATAATAATTTATTTAAAAAAATCATCATTTATTTACTTTAAATTTATGGAATAAATTATAATAGTTACAATGTTTGGCAGGTATGCCCAACCGACATTTTGCATTGCAAGCACCTACATTGTCTGAGCTGGTGCAATGGCTTTGGCTACAGTTGCAGGTTCAAAAATTCGAGATTTTATCGCATAGTGTTGTCGTCGGTGTTCACTATATTTATCATAAAACTTGTAAAAATATTATTACCGATGGATGACAAATTTTAATTACTTTGACCTGCACGATATCCGCAAGCCGTATAAATAATTGGTAGAAAACTTCCAATGTTAAGTTTTTCAATAATCGGAAGCTTTGCTAATGCTAATGCACCGATGCCATCATCAATATTAGCCAGGGCATCTTTAGGCGAAAGTTTTCTGTCAGGATATTTGTCTTTGGGGTCTGTAATGAGATTTGATAATGCTGCAGAACCATACATTCCAACTAAGAGTCCTCCACATACAGATAGTATTTTTGTCCATTTGTTATTAGATTTTTCACTATTTTGGCAAAGACTAAGAACGCCACCAACTATCCAAGTTGGAATAGAGGCATTCATAAATTGAAACAAACCTTCTTTTAATCTGTTTTTTTGTACTTCTTTTTTTTCTCCAATTAATCCTAAGCCTACACCTCCAATAATTGAACCGGCGGCGGTGGTAATCATATCTTTCATTTCATATGTTAATTTTAATGGATTTTTAATATTTTGTTTTTTCATCATTAATAATACCGGGATAATTGTCCCAAGAGAAGAACCAATGAGGGCTTTAGTCTTATCTGTATTTGAAATATCACGGCTGTACGCTCTTATTCTATGGTTATTTTTTGAAGTCTCTACTGAATTATTGTAAAAAGAATAAGTTTTAAAAGATGAAAATGTGTTATTTGGTTGTATATAGATATTGTTCCTTGTCATAATATTGATTTTTATTATTACATATTAAATTAAAATTTCAACTGAGTATGTAAAATCCGTAAAAGTATTTTTTTGCTATGGGAGATGTAATTTATTTTTGCGAATTCCTGATTTAATTGTACAATAACTTTAATAAATTGCTTATTTTACAAGCTCTATGTTTTATAATTTCAGTAGCTTTATCAATGTAATTCAATGCAAATTCTCGATATTTGGTATCTTCAATGTTATTATTTGTGAACCAGCAATAAGGGGCTTCTGTGTCTTTGTGTTTGAACAAGTTGGATATTGCTTGTTGTGTTTCCATATTAAAATAATCTTCTAATATATTTGCTTTTATGAATTTTCCTTTATCCTTCATAAAATTGAAATAATCTTTTAATTCTTCATGTTCTTTCCATAATTTGAAATCTATGCAATCGTTACTCATTAGCCTGCAAATAAACAAATCAAAAAAATCACGATAACGTTCATTTCTTCCTCTATATGAATTCATTGAAATGCGATGTATCGTTGTTGCAGGTAAAAGCATAAAATTACCCATAGTTACATACTTTTTTCTGAAATTTGTAACTCTTTCATCTTCAACATTATATAACTTGAAAAATTTTTCATACCCTTGATTTTCGTTACCGAATAAAGTTGAATATGTATTAATTGTATCTCCACGATATTTGTACTCACAACCTGAACCTAAATCAGAAAAATTAATAAGATGAGGAAGAGCATATTCATTATTTTCTTCATACCTGTGAATGAGAAAATATACTATTCGAGCAAGATGTGTGTCGTCACAATCCCAATTTTTTGAATAATTACTACTGTAGCATAATTTCAAATAATGATTTTTATCTTCTGTATTTAAGGAGAGTTTGTTAATTGATTCAGAACTGTATAAGTCATCAAAACAAAAATTATGACAAAATTCATCAATTTGTTCTTTGGTATTACCTTTTAAATCGCTATATTGAACATTCAAAAACCATAAAAATTCTTCCTTACAAGAATCAAAGTCAGTTTTGTTCATGAATCATATCTCCTATATATTTAACTCTTTCTATTATAAACTGACGGATAAATTTGAAAGAGGGAATGTTGGTATGATTTAGATGTTGTTTAGATTTAAGGCATTTCCCTCACTTTAAGAAAAATTATCCTTTTTATCCTTTTCTTATCCCTAAATTTATCCTTTTTTCTAAAATAATGCTGTGGCTATGGCTCAAACTCCGACAGGGATTGGAATTATGGAAGGATAGAAAAAGGACAAAAATTTCCGAGGAGTGGAAAAATTTTGTCGAATTAGTAAATTCACATTACATAACAGTTTTTCGGTGCAAAAATTGTACACAACTTGATTTTTCAATAAAATTTTTTGTTGGGGTAGAAACCCCAACCTACAAGCTATATTCTTATATATCTAATAATTTTTACTTTGTTGTGCAAAATATGCTTTTGGGTGACTACAAACAGGACATAACTCAGGAGCTTTTACTCCATAATGAATGTGTCCACAGTTTGAACATTCCCATGCAATTTCATTTTCTCTTTCAAATACTTTGTCAGACATTACTGACTCTAATAATTTTTTGTATCTTGTTTCATGCTCTTTTTCAATTTTTGCAACAGCTTCAAATAGACAGGCTATGTCATTAAAGCCTTCTTCTTTAGCTTCTTGAGCAAATCTTGCATACATATCTGTCCATTCGTAATTTTCACCCTCTGCTGCAGCTTTCAAGTTTTCAGAAGTTGTGCCTATGCTACCGCCTTGTAGCAATTTGAACCAAATCTTTGCATGTTCTTTTTCGTTATTGGCAGTTTCCTCAAAAATCTTACCAATTTGAACATAACCGTCTTTTTTTGCTTTTGATGCAAAATAGGTATATTTATTTCTAGCTTGAGATTCTCCGGCAAACGCTTCCATTAAATTCTTTTCAGTTTTACTACCTTTTAATTCCATAAAATTCTCCTTTTTATAATTATATATTATTATTTTCGATAACCACATTTAGGGCAAACACCCTCTGTTGTTAATGCAATTCCACACAACGGACAACGGTCTAATGTTCTGTTTACCGTATAATCACAAGTTGCAACATTTACACCACTAGTAAAAGTAATCTTTGCAATATTTAATTTGTCTTTTAAAAGTTCATAAACAATTTTTATCATCCCTTCAACTGTCATAGTTTCTTTCGTAACAACGACTCTACACTCAGGATAAGCTGTTGCCAATTCGGTTTTAAAAGCTTCGCCTTTCATTGTGTTTTGAGGGGCTCCATTTCTAATTCCTTGTTGTTCATATACTCCTAAGATAGCAGGTAATAATGGGTCATCTTCTCTTAAAATTAGAGCGTGGTCAAAATTCTTTAAAATATTCCAAGCGGTTTTTTGTATTTCATTACAAGGGAATACCATATTTACACCCATATTCACAGAATCTTCAACTTCAATTGTTAACGTGCCTGTGTGTCCGTGCAAATATTGAGCTTCACCTTTAAACCCGTAAAAGCGGTGTGCATACTGTAAATCAAATGTTGTTATTGATCTCATAATGTTCTCTCCTTTTTCTCTTTTTATTTTAGCACTACATAAACAAATCTGAATTAGAATTGTTACTTTTTCAAAATTTTTCTTATATTATATGACAAAAATTAATTTTTCATAAGCTTATAAAAAATTATTATAACCTGACAGATAAATTTGAAAGAGGGGAGATGGATATAATTCGGTTGTTGTTTGAATTTTACCCACTTCCTCAAGTTTAAGAAAAATTATCCTTTTTATCCTTGCTTGGTTGTCGGCATTAAACGGGCTCGCTATCGCTTCAGCCCTCTGCCGACAATCCGCTTTACTTATCCTTAGATTTATCCTTTTTTCCTGCTTGTTTTGGGAAATTTGCCTCAAACTCCGACTTGGTGTAAATTTCACAAGGATAGAAAAAGGATAAAAACTTCCGAGTTAGTGGAATATATTGTTGACTTAGTTTTTGTTGGGCAG
>SFZC01000059.1 GCA_004558955.1 bacterium
TGTTACAAAAACTTTTCATAATGTTCGGGAGCAGATTTACCTTTATACAAATATCCGCATTTTCTGCAAAACCACGTTGTTTCTGTATCTTTGTCAAAAATTGTACCGTTTATCAAAACTTCATACAACTTTTTGAAACGTTTTGCATGATGTTCTTCAACATCACGCACATTATGAAAAGTTTTTGCAACAAGGTCAAAACCTTCCTCTTTTGCGACCTGTTCGCCTTCTTTATACAAAACATCATATTCTTCCGTTTCACCCGCTATCGCACTTGCCAAATTTTCTTCGGTTTTGCCAAGTTCAAACGGATAATAGCCCGTTACATGTGCTAACTGATTTGGGACAACGTATTGATAAAACAATTTTGCATGCTCAAGTTCATTATCTGCAGTCATTGCAAAAATCTCGCTAATCTGCTCATAACCCTCTTTTTTCGCAATTTTTGAATAATATGTATAACGATTTCTTGCTTGTGCTTCTCCCGCAAAAGCGTTTATCAAATTCTGTTCTGTTTTTGTTCCTCTTAATTTCTCGTCCATAAAGTTTTCTCCATATTCTGCAAGAAAATCTTAACAAAAGCAGTTAATTTTATATATTAGAAAAACGACTAATCCGTTAGGCTAATTATCTTCCCCGAAATCAAAACTTTTCGGCGATTATTTTACGCAAAAAATTTAGCAAAATAATACTATGATAGTTAGGAAACTTATGACAGACTTGTTATACTACACAAAGAAAATTGCACAAAAAATCTCGTATTATGATGCAATAGTAGATTTTACCGAAGATAGCCACTGGTTCAATCCGTTTTACAAACAGCCCGAAGTGACGGTAATTTGGATTGACGAACCACCAAAAGATGAAAAATGGAACATCTGAAACCCTAATTAATTTTTATATATGCCTTCATAATCTTATTTTCAACGGTGTCATTAATAGATTTTTGCACTTTCTCAAGCGGATATTCCGTTGACAAGCCTTGAACTTTGACCTCTTTATTTGCAAGAAGATTTAAAGAATCCCTCAAATCCGCTGGGGAAGGCGAATAGCTACCTAAAACGGTCAATTCTCTATAATAAATTTCATTATTGGCATACCCAAAATTATTTGGAGTGCTTGAAAACACCAAAATTTTACCACCATCACGCACGAATTTTAACGCAGTGTCAATAGCCTTGTCCGCACCTGAAGTCATAAAAACGCCGTCAGCCTTGATACTATCACACATTTCAGGAACTCGAAAAGCCTCAATGCCAAGATTTTTCAACAATTCAACCCTTGAAGATATCAAATCGCAACCAATAACATTCATTCCAAACGCTTTTAAGGCTTGAGCCATTAAAATGCCGACAGAACCTAACCCGATTACCAAAGCGGTCGAATTTTCTTTTAATCCAGCACGTTTCACCGCACGCACACAACACCCCAAAGGTTCATAAAAAGAAGCCTCAATATTTGTCAGATTTTGCGGTTTGAGATAGGCTACATTTTGCAAATGTTCCTCTGAAACATAAACCAACTCACTAAATCCGCCAGGTCTGATATTTGTTTCTTTGAAGTGCCTACACATCGAAACATTGCCGTTTTTGCAATATTCACACTTTCCGCAAGGAATATGATGAGAAGTTACAATCACATCATCAACCTTAAAATTTGTAGCAGAATTGATTTCAACGATTTGAGCAACTATTTCATGCCCCAAAACCGTGCCGTTTTTGACTAAATGTTGTTTTAATTTCACAATATCCGAACCGCACAAACCGCACCCCAGAACCTTCACAATCGCACCCGTTCTGCCGTTTAGCGTTTCGTTTTCACGAGTTTTCACAACCAAAATGTCATTTTCTAATTCCGCAACCTTCATAAAACCTTCTTTCCGCACAACAATTTTAGCTCAAAAATTAATTCTGTTTTCTTAAATCTTTCGCACCTTTGAGATATACAAACTTAGGATTGAAATCGTCGTCACAATTTACGACTAACAAAACTCGCAAACACATTTTGAGAGAATTTGGCACATCAAGTTCGTGAAAACACATCATTGCAACCTCGTCCCAACCAAATGCAAGTCTTGGAAACATCGCAGGAAAAGCAGCATCAAGGTCTTTTGTTGTGGTAAAAATGACATGAGAAATTTTTGAAGTACCTTTAAGTCCATTTTCTTCAAACATTTCACTGAGCAAATCTAAAGTTGCCTCTTCTAACGCTTCTTTTGTGTTAGCCTCTACGGTTATTGCACCTCGAATACCTTTTGTCGCCATTATTTTTTCACTCCGTTATACCAATCTCTTGCAAGCATTTCGCCTTTGCCTTCAGGCTTAACCCTGATAATCTTCAAAAGCCCTGTTCCGCAACCAACGTAAATTCCTGTTTTGTCCGAATTTACGATTTTTCCGACCTCACCAGCACCGCCAATCGGTTCAGTTTCCAAAACCTTAATAATTTTTTCGTTAAATATAAAATACGCACTCGGACAACGACAAATCCCTCTTACCAAGTTATGAATTTCAATGTTCGTTTTTGACCAATCTATCAAACATTCTTCTTTTTTGAGTTTATTTGCCATACAAACACCGTCCTCACACTGTTTTACGGGAGTAAGTGTTTTATTTTCCAAACCGATTAAAGTTTCTTCAATCATTTGCGGAGATTTTTCGGCAATTTCATTCCACAATTCTTCGCAATTCATTTTTTCGGAAATCGGAATAACAAGTTTTTGGCAAATATCACCGCAATCTAGCCCGAGTTCGGTTATCATTGTACAAATACCGGTTTCCTTATCACCGTTGATAATCGCACGTTGAATAGGGTTTGCACCTCTATATTTTGGAAGAAGTGAAGCGTGTAAATTAATCGTTTCATATTTCGGAATATCCAAAACCTCTTGAGATAAAATCTGTCCGAAAGCAAAAGTTACAAAGAAATCAGGTTGTAATTTTTTCAACTCCTCTTGAATTTCAGGCTCTTTTCTTATGGATTTTGGTTGAAATACAGGCAAACCGTGTTCTACCGCAAACTTTTTGATAGGTGACATTTGCAATTTATGTCCTCTGCCTGCCGGTTTGTCAGGCTGAGTTACGACAGCCAAAACCTCGATTTTCTCCGAATTATACAAATATTCCAAAGATTTTAGCCCAATATCGGGAGTTCCGAAAAATACAATCTTAATCATTTTTATTCAATTCTTCCTCTAAATCCTTTTCTTCAATCAATCTGTCCAATTCAATGTCAGGCAAATTGTATTTCTTCAAAATTTCTTCCGTTTCAAATCTGTTCATACAGTGGTCAATGAACAAAATTCCGTCAAGGTGGTCATTTTCATGTTGAATTGCACGAGCCAAAAGTGTTCCATCTTTTGCTTCCAAAACAAACGGTTTTCCGTGTTCATTTGTTGCCTTGACCATAATATTTTTATATCTTTTCACATCGGTGTAAGCTTCAGGAAAACTCAAACAACCTTCATTACTTTTAATTGCACCGCTTTTTTTGATAATTTTAGGATTAATAAAAACTATCGGATTAAGCGGTTCGTTACCGGTTGCAACATCAATTACGAAAATCCTCAAATTTTCACCGATTTGAGGTGCTGCAAGCCCAACCCCGTTTTGTGCATACATCGTATCCAGCAAATCTCTCACTAAATCAGAGATTTTTTTGGAAACCTTGTGAACCTCTTTTGACGGTTGACGTAATGAAGGTTCACCATATCTTAAAACTTTTCTTATTGCCATATGTTCCAGCCTTTCTGCATATTTTGTATTATATTAAAAGTTTACTATAAATCCCCGCCATTATCAATGAGCCGACTTTTTGCAAACGACTTAATACTCGGTATTTTTCAAACTTTCTGTTTCTTCCGCTTCCAAAACTTCTTGCTGATAGTACTCTTCGGTTTTCTTTAGTTGATAAATTTTTGCATCAGTCAAACGCTGAAAAACTTTTGCATAATCCGCACATTTTGTACCCTTAATGCCTTCTGTTTCCATTTGTATCGTACCGTCAGGAAGTAATTTTATTTTAATTTTGCCCATTTGACTGACTCCTCTTAAATCTCAATCGTTAAAACTATCGAATTATCATCAAGCACGGTTTCGCTTTCAAGACGTAAATTTTCCTGTTCCAAGCGTTCTTTAATCTTGTTATAAGTAATTTCCTGCAAATTCATTCCGTATTCCTGATTCAAGTCGTCCAAAACCCCTTCACATTGCGTTTTATCGGAGATTTGCGTAATATCAAGAGCATACGCCCCCGAATCCTGTTTGTAATACTTCATTTCCATACCAAACAGTTTACAAGTCACATTGTCACCTTCTTCAATCATTTCTTCTGCACCGTGTTCATACAAAGTATTCAACAATACGCCTTTGTCCGTGTAATTTGTATTGTATGTGTAAACCGTAGTGGTGGTATCGTTTATCAATCGCAAATCTCTACCTGCTGCAATATTCAATTTTTTGAAAATTTCTTCAGCTTCCCGTGTAATTTCTTTATTATTACATCCAGAAAACTCAGCAACATAAGTTCCGTTTTGGTCAACCCAATTCAAAGTCACATAACTGCTTCTTAGCGGAGTTTGACCGTTTGCCGCATAGAAATGATAACCCGCTTTTTGCAAAAGTTTTTTCAATTCAGGATACTTGACATTTGTCTGAATTTTCAAATTAGTAAGTCCGTAAGTTGCGTATTGCCCCGAACTTGCCTCATCAACTCCAATATTCATAATGCTGATTTTTTGCTCAACTTCCAAAAAATAAAACGGGTCAAATTCATTTTGATAATATTTCACACTTTGGTTGTCTAAAGTTGCAACAATTTCACCATTTTCGGTCGTAAAAATCTGACTTGCGTTTCCGTCCTTCAAACTTTTATAAATATCAGAAGCCTTTTTGTAATCGGTTGTATAATTGTAATAAAAAATCTCGTGCGAACCCAACAAACGAACATTTCTGCCAGTTATCGCATCCAATTCTTTAAACAAACTTTCAGATGCTGTTTGCAGACTTTGAGAATTTGCCGTACCTGACAGTTTAAAAGTTACAAATTTTCCTTCCACAATCGGTTCAATTTGCAGTCCCGTATTTATTTCGTACAAACAACCAGCATTAAGTTGTTTCACGTCCAATCTCGGAACAAGTATCCTCAATTCATTAAAGGTAATATTTGACAAAACCCTGATAAATTTAAGATTTTTCATTGCCTGAATTGCGTTATTTTTATTTGAATCTTTCTTTTCTCTAAGGTGTTCTTTCGGTGCTTTTTCAGGTGCAATCAAAAACGCCATAGGGTATGCCATAAGAGTTATTGACATGATTTATTATTACCTTTCTTACACATCTAATGCTCTACCACCACGAAAACCGTTTATATCTTTATTATCACCTTCACCGAGATTATATTGTTCCATATCATCTCGTTTAGTTGCTGTAACGGCTCGAATATTTGCCCATTGTCTGAGTTGCAGGATTTTTTCCTTTTGAGTTTTTGTTAGCGGGACAATAGTTTTTATAACGTTTTCCAAGTCTTGAAATTCCAATGGTTTCTTTTGGAAAAACGCTTCGTACAACGCACTAATAACTGCCTGTTCAATTTCAGCCCCGACAAAACCTTCCGTCAAATCAGCAAGTTTATCAAACAATTCATCATTTAATTCAATCTTGCTTGCCACCTCTTTGTCTTTTAGTCGTTTAGTAAGGTGAAGTTTGAAAATTTCTATACGTTCTTTTTTAGTCGGCAAATCTACAAAGAAAATCTCGTCAAAACGCCCTTTTCTAAGAAGTTCTGGTGGTAATCCATCAATATTGTTTGCAGTTGCGATTACAAATACGGGTGCGGTCTTTTCCTGCATCCAAGTCAGGAAAGTACCGAAAATTCTTGAGGAAGTTCCGCTATCACCGTTTGAATTCAGTCCGCTCAAACTCTTTTCGATTTCATCTACCCAAAGAATTGACGGAGAAACAGCTTCGGCAGTTTTTATCGCTTTTCGCATATTTTCTTCGGAGCTTCCGACAATTCCAGAAAAAATCTTACCAAAATCAAGTTTCAACAAAGGAAGTTGCCAAGCCGCACTCATAGCTTTTGCGGTCAAACTCTTACCACAACCCGGAACACCCGTAATCAAAACCCCTTTCGGAGCAGGAAGACAATATTTTTTAGCCGACTCCGACCAAGAATTATTCCTTTTGTTAAGCCAATTTTTCAAATTTTCAAGCCCGCCGACATCACTGATTTGAATATCGGTATTAATATAGTCCAAAATTCCGGTTTTTCGGATTACCTGAATTTTTTGCTCTAGAATTATGCTCAAATCTCTTTCATCAATGCAACCGTCATTTACCATAGCAAGTGCAAAAGCATTTTCAGCCTCTTGCAAAGTCAAACCTAATGCCGCTTTGCAAAGCTTTTCTTTGACTTCCTCGTTTAAACCCGAAGTATCAATTTGACTGTTTTGTGTAATCATTTTTTCAAGTTTTGCCTTGATTTCATCAAGTGTCGGCAACGGTAAATCAATAATCGAAACCTCTTTTTGCATAGTTTCAGGGATTATCAACTCTGGAGCCATAAATATAACATTTTTTCTAAAAGAACTCGTTTTTATGTCAGAAATACTGTCACGAATTTTGCGAACCACATTATAATCCACTTGACGCCCCTTAACGCCAAAATAAACATGAAAATCGCACATTATAAAAATTGCATTTTTATTGCAGTTTTTGACAAAATCCAATGCTTTGTCAGGACTTGTCGTTCCCTCAATAACATTTCCATTCAGCGTAAAACCTTTTGTTTGAGTCCAAATATACACATCACGAGTGACTTTTATAAGATTTTGCGAACTTGCAATCTTTCTGATTAGATTTATTGCACGTTCTTCTTCCCACGTTGTGATGTAAATATAGGGGAATCTTGCCCTAAACAGTCTTGACAACTGCATTACAATTTTATTATCCATAGTTGTAAACTCTCTCTTATTCCGTTTTTTATTTTACATTATTTCTCCCGAGTTGTAAACAAAAATCTTTTTTAATTCTTTCAAAGTCGCCCATACCATTAATTTCCAACTTTCCACCCTCAGAAATTCTCACCTCAACCTTGTTTTTATACTTTTTTATCTCTTCGGGCGAATAAAAATCCGTTAAAAAAATATAACGCTGATTTGACGACCCAACCCAAGGTCTTGAAAGGTCAAAATTATCTTTTTCAAATCCGCCATCAACAAGCAAATCAATATTTTCAAGGAGTTTATTAACCGCTTGCGAATTTTTCGCTCTCAATTCTTCTATTGTATAACCCGTAAAACAAACGACAGAAAGTCCGAGTTTTTTAACATTCTGAGCAAAGCGAGAAAGCGGTTCAGCCTGTTCAAACGGTTCACCGCCAAGAAAAGTTACACCCTCAATCTCTTTTTGATTTGTGATAAGTTCGGTTAATTTTTCAACGGAATAATCAGTTCCAACGCCAAACTTCCAAGTTTCTTTTGCCCAACACCCGACACAGTGCTTTTTACAACCCTGCACCCATAGGCAAAACCGCTTGTTCGGACCTTCTACCTCGGTCAGCGGAATAATTTTGTAAAGGTTTAACATTACCAATCCAAAAGTCTGCCTTCGTTTTGCTTTTCAATCGCTGAATTATTATTTTGGGAAGCCCCGTCAAGAGTAATCATTTCCTTAATTTTAGGAATGAAATGTTCTTTAACTTCAGCAACTTGTAAAAATTCATCAACTGATTTAAATCCGCCGTTCAAATCTCTGTATTCAACGGCTTTCTTTGCGATTGCAATATTTATGCCGTGTAACATGGCAATTTCACTTGCAGTTGCGGTATTTATATTAACTTTTGATGCCGACTGTTGCATAATATCGCTCATATTTAAGAAATCTTCAACATAAACCGCTTCATCGTCAGCCTTTGTAACATTTTGCGGTTGTTTTAATTCATTAAAATTCGCAACTTCCGGCATTTTTACCTGTGGTCTATAGGTTTCAGGCGGACGATTGTAAGCATCACTGTCAATAACTTTCTTTTTCTTAGGTACAGCATCACCTGCTTGTTTTTGACCGCTCGACAAGGTTATAATATCAACTTGAGTATCTCGTCTGCAAAACGCAGCCAAAGAATCAAGTGTCGTATATTTGTTGAAAATTCGGCAAATCTTAAACCAGTAATTATCAACATCTACCGCCTGCTTTTTTATAGTGAAAGTTCTTTTGCCAAGTGCATCATCTTTCAAATTATCCATAACAATAAGTTTGTCATTCGGAAAATATTGAACCATACAATTTTGGTTTCTGAGTGCATTCATTCCCAATCTAAATTCTGCGGGAGTGAAATTTATACTAAATTGATAAAGTTGTCTGCGTAACACGAAAAATAATGTTCCTAAAATTCCGCCCAAAACTATAATAGTTGCCAACACAACATTCGCAAGCGGTTGAGATACCAAACATAATACTGCATAAAGAGCAATTATCCCTGCAATTCCTATAAAAATATAATTCTTATTCATAACAATTTCATCATAGCATATATTCGCATTTTTAAATGGTATAAACAGAGGATTTTATGCTAACATTGTTTTATGCAAAAAAATATCACCAAAAATTTTAAGTGTTTAAAAGGCGAAATCGAAATTCCTGCAGACAAATCTTTATCACATCGTGCGGTAATTTTCCCGTCACTTGCAAAAGGACGTTCGGTTATCAAAAATTTTTCAGACGGGCAAGACCCGCATTCGACCCTCAAACTTTTCCAAAATCTCGGAGTGGAGATTGAAGAAGTCGAACAAGGCACAGTTATTATTAATTCAACAGGTAAACTCTCAAAACCGGCTCAGGATTTAGATTGCGGAAATTCGGGAACAACAATGCGTTTGGTTTCGGGATTTTTGGCAGGTCAAAACTTTAATTCCGTACTATTCGGTGACGAAAGTCTTTCCAAACGTCCTATGAAACGAATTATTGAACCTTTAACTCAAATGGGCGGAAAAATCTCGTCACAAGACGGCAAAGCACCGCTTTCGATTGCTGGAACAAAACTTTACGGGATTGATTACACTTCAAAAATTGCCTCAGCTCAGGTTAAATCTTGTCTTTTGCTTGCCGGTTTGTTTGCAAACGGAAAAACCACAATAACAGAACCATATCTGTCACGCAATCACAGCGAAATTTTATTAAAATATATGGGGGCAAAAATTACCACCGCCCAAAACTCCGTAACTATCGAAAAATCCGAATTAAAACCTATAGAAATGATGATTTGCGGGGATATTTCTTCTGCGGCGTACTTTATCGTTGCCGGCTTGATTGTACCAAATTCCTGCTTAATCTTGAAAAATATCGGTTTGAACCCCACCCGCACGGGAATTATTGATGTCGTACGCCAAATGGGGGGAAAAATCACGATTTTAGACCAAAAAGAAGTTTGCGGCGAACTTGTCGGAGATATAAAAGTTGAATACTCAGCCCTCAAAGGTTGTCAGATTTCGGGCGATATTATACCGAGATTGATTGACGAAATTCCTGTAATTGCTGTACTTGCAACCCAAGCCGAAGGCGAAACGAAAATCGCAGATGCCACAGATTTACGCAACAAAGAATCAGACAGAATAACCGCAGTCGTAACAGAACTGAAAAAACTCGGAGCAAACATTGAAGAAACCGCAGACGGCATGATTATACAAGGCAAAACACCGCTAAAAGGGGATTGTACGGTCACAACGTATAATGACCACAGACTTGCAATGAGTTTGTACATCGCAGGACTTGTCACAGAAAAAGAAATTTCTATTGACGAATTTGAATGGGTGAACATCTCGTTTCCGACTTTTGAAAAATTGTTTGAACAGATAAAAAGGGCTTAATTTATGAAGGAATTGTTTGAATTTGACAAAAATTTTAATGCCGTAGTCGGAACGGATGAAGCAGGCAGAGGACCTGCCGCAGGCGGAGTTTTCTCGGCAGCCGTATATTTTCCCGAGTTCACAGAGTCATTAATGACTGATTTAGCAAGATTGAATGATTCAAAAAAATTATCGGCAAAAGTTCGTGACAATCTATACGACACGATTTTAAACAGCACAATAAATTCTATTGTTAATGTTGAAGTTGAAGAAATCGAACGCATAAATATTTTAAATTCCTCACTCAAAGCAATGAAACTTGCGTGCGAAAACGTGATTAAGCAGGCAAAACTGACAGATTTAATAACCCTTGTTGACGGAAATAAATTGATTAAAAATTACCGATTTCCGCAAAAATTCATAATAAAAGGGGACGGGAAATCCGCCTCAATCGCCGCAGCAAGCATTTTGGCAAAGGTTTCCCGTGACAGATATATGCAAAACCTTGCCCAAGAATTTCCCGAATACAACTGGGGTAAAAATGCAGGCTATCTGACCGCCGAACACTTGGCTGCAATTGACAAATACGGTTTAACAAAATACCACCGAGCATCATTTTTGAAAAAACATTTTGAAAAACAAAAACAGCTGAGTTTGTTTTGATGATTATTATGAGGAAACGAATTTCTGCTCACGCAACCCACTAACGTCCGAAAGGACAGCTTGGTGAGCATAGCAAAGCGCTCGTCATTCTGAAAACTTAGAAAATTTTTGCGAATTGCAATGAGCATTTAATTTTCTTGTTATTCAGAATCTGTTTTAAGTTCGTTCTTATTCCATATAGAAACAGATTCCGGATCAGAGTCCGGAATGACATATTGGTGAGCATAGCAATGCATCCCTACTTTTTAATGTGCTATATTGCAGGTATTGTCTGTATTCCAACCGTTGGGCAGGTATGCCCAACCGACAATTTTACTTCCGATAATTCTTATACAAATCCTTAAAATAATTCGGGTCTTTGACAGCTTTTTCGGCACATGTTATGCCGTTCAATGAATCTGATTTTGTCGAGTCACAGTATTTATCTTTATCATTGTAACTTGTCTTTGCGTTTCCCATTGGAATTAGTCCGTCATCTGTTACTTCAAAGGTAAATAAATCAACTCCCCACTGGTTTGGCGGATTGTTGTAGCCGTTGATATCGATTGAAATCCATAACCTTCCACCTGCATTTTCAAGCAAAACCAATGCTCCGTCAATTAGCCCTATTTGTCCGTCGTCAAAATAGGATTTGTTTGCATTGGATTTTCCGCCCAATGCCTTATATGGTCTATTATCCCCATCCGTGGTATAATAACATGGAAGATTTTTATCTACCCCTATAGAATTTGCCCCACAATCAATGCCAGATTTGAAATATTTTATAAATCTTTTATAAAAATAATTATCCGTTCTTGCGGTATCGCCACGGTTATAATCATTAGGTGACACAGATTCATTATCCGCCATTAGTTTAAAGGCTTGTTGAACTTCAGAATACGCCTTGTTGAATTGACTT
>SFZC01000222.1 GCA_004558955.1 bacterium
TCGGCCACCCTGATGTCACGGCATTCATTTGAAATTTCGACACTTACTCTCGTTGCTCCCGCATCTATTGAATTTTCGGTTAATTCTTTTACTACGGATGCCGGTCTTTCAATAACTTCGCCTGCCGCAATTTGGTTTATTAAATGTTTTGATAATTGTTTAATTCTTCCCATAAATCCTAGTTTCAATCTACATCAAACACAAAATCATCTAAACGTTTGATTACAAATTTGAAACAATTTTATACGATAGATTTGTATAAAAATTGTAAAAAGCAAATTTATGTTTGCGATTGGCGGAGGAAATTTTGGCAGTAAAAGTTTTATCAAATTTAAAAGTTAAACCTAAAAAGCGTGCAGACTTGCAGGTTGTTCAAAAACCTGACGTGAAAACCACGAAATACAGCGATATTAACCTTAAAAAATGGAAGGATTACGCACACATTTTGACGGGTACTTTGTGGCAATTCCCTACAAGGTTAAAGGCTCACGGACATTCTAACGAATATCACGGAAATTATATTCCGCAAATTGCACAACAAATGTATGAACGCTACACAAAGAAAAATGATGTAGTATTAGACTTGTTCTTCGGTTCGGGAACTTCTGGTATTGAAGCAATAAATATGAATCGCCGTTGTATCGGTGTTGAATTGAAACCCGAGCTTGCCGAAATCGTTTCCGAAAAATTCACTCCAAAACAACTCGTAACCGATGTGAATATAATCTGTGCGGATTCAGCCTCAGAGGTTGCGGTTGACAAGGTTAAAGGGCGTTTAGAAATTATGGGCGAAGAAAAAGCACAATTTTTAATCCTTCACCCGCCTTATGACGATATTATCAAGTTTTCGGACAGAAAAGAAGATTTGTCTAATTGTGCCTCAACGGAAGAATTTTATGACCTGTTTGAAAAAGTTGCGAAAAACGGCTATGATTTGCTTGAAAAAGGCAGATTTGCTTGCTTGATTATCGGTGACAGTTACAAAAATTCCGAAGTTCAACCGCTCGGGTTTGAATGTATGGACAGAATGCGTAAACTCGGTTTCAAACTGAAATCAACAATCGTAAAAGATATTCAAGGTAACGAACGTGGCAAAGGCAGAACCGCTAACTTGTGGCGATATCGTGCATTAGCAGGTGGTTTTAGTATCTTTACTCACGAATATATTTTCGTCTTTCAAAAAGTTTAATTAAAAAATCTAAAGTCGCCCGATTGCGAAGCAATCGGGCGACAAAACTTTATGCTTGTTGAAATTCTCCGTTGTAGGTGTAATCTTCAAACAACCGAGCCCGATTTTCAGCCATTTCGCCTTCAAATTTATTTTCAAAATCTTTCAAATTGTCGTTCAATTCTTCGTTTTTCTTTGGAAATAATTTAAACAAATATTTCATATCAAATAAACAAAAACTAATCTCAGGCATTTTTAAATCTCCTTATTAAACTTCACTCTTATATAAAAACATTTGAAATAGTGAAATTTCACAAACGGCTAAAATGTGAAGTTTTTGTAACATTATTTTCTGTTGTGCAGATATTGACTTGTTAGAGAGCCTAGTCCCAAAATACCGATTAAAAACAGCGTAATTGACATTATTATTGCGATTGGGATACTTCCGATATTCAAGGCACTGTCAACACGGATTTGTTCGATGAAAAATCTTATTATTGAATAAATTGTCAGGTAGGCAAAGAAAGTGAAACCGTTTATTTTGTGGAATTTGAAGTAAAGGAAGGTCAAAATTCCGAAGCCTGCCAAATCCAAAAGGCTTTCGTATAAAAAAGTCGGGTGATAGAGGCTGATATCCGCAAACTCTTTCAATCGTTGGCTTTCTGGAATAAATAGTCCCCAAGTTTGAGATTTTACGGGTAAGCCGTAGGCTTCAGAATTGAAATAGTTACCCCAACGTCCTATTGCTTGTCCTAAAATTGTTGTTGTAGAAATTGCATCAAGGTATTTGAAGAACGGTGTTTTTGTATGTTTAGAAAGACAAACTAGACACAAAATTCCGCCTAATATCGCTCCGTGTATGGATAAGCCACCTTGTCGCACGTTAAAAATTTCCAAAGGTCTTAACAGGTAATAATGCAAATTTAGCAGGCAATAGTACAATCTTGCTCCAAATATTCCCGAAAATATTATATATGGCGAATATTCAATAATTTTGTCTTTAGAAATTTCAGGGTTTGTTTTATTGAAAAACAAGCAATAAACCGAAAAAAAAACGGCTCTTATGTAAATTTTACCCAAAAACATTTGGTGGATTAAAAGAAAGTGGTTACCTTTGCGGTGTAAAATTTACCAAAGAATAAATATGGAAGAAAAAATGTACAGTTACAAATATCCACATCCGTCAGTTACCACGGATTGTGTGATCTTTGGTTTTGATGGAACGAAACTACAAATTCTACTTGTAGAAAGAGGTATTGACCCTTATAAAGGGAAATGGGCATTCCCTGGAGGCTTTATTAAGATGGATGAATCTTGTGAAGAAGGAGCGTTGCGTGAACTTAAAGAAGAAACAGGCGCCGAGGCAGAAAAGTTTATCCCCCTCGGAAAGCTGTACCCCTCCCCCGAGATCGGAAGAGC
>SFZC01000223.1 GCA_004558955.1 bacterium
ATAAACAACAACTTAATAAAATCAAGGGTATGGCATTAGAATTTGAAATAAAAAAAAGTGGAGACTCACTACAGTGATTGAATATACACGCGAAGAAGCCATAGATTTGGCAAATTCATTGATAAAAAAACTATCTTCCAAAATTGAAACTCTTAACGATATGAATATCAATGATTGCGATAACTTAGAAATATCTATATATCTTCAACAGAATGGCAAAGAATTTATTTCGCTTATTGAGAAAAATGATATAAAGAAAGAGCTTGCTGAATATAATAACCAAGCAATCGCTATGGTACTCAGCAAGATACTTCCATCAGCAATAGAATTAGGATTGGAGAAGAATTTATCAAAAGACTTTTGTATTGTTGATACACCATATAGTACAAATGATTTTGATAGAGCCAAAGAAGGAGAACCTGAGAATCCAAAAGCTGTATGGACAATGCAAAATTCAGACTGGGGAGATAAATGGCGATATGTTTCTGAAGAAAGAATCAAAGAATTAAACAACCAGCTTTCAGAAGCTTTAAAAGAACTCGGTTATTCTGATGAGAAAATTTTAATTTTTCTTGAAACTGAAAATTCGATTAGTAGTTCTATGAGTGCATTGACATATTCATTAAATCAGTTAGTATCGGAAAAAGAAAAAATAAATAAGAAAAACGAAGATTTGCGATTTAATGAAATAAAAAAAATCGAAAAAGAAATGAATGAAATCCATAGTGATGAAGCTGTAAGTGAGCAGGACAGAAAAGAGTTGTTAAAGAGAAAAAGTGCTTTACATATGTATAAATCAATACAATTAGACAAATATAAAAAAGAGAATAAGAAAACTATAGAAGACTTAAAGGTAAAAATAAAGAATATAAAAGACAATCTTCTATATCATAAGGTTTATAACTCTGGTTGTAAAATTATTTCAACAGCAAAAGTATTCTCAGCAATGTATGACGATGATTCGATAACTCCAAATGATGTAATGCAGTATGTTGACAAGAACGGTCTGCTCGATGATGAAAGCCTGAAGTCAAAATACACAGATTATAAAGTTACGACAGTACAAGAAAAAGACATTGCGAATTATGTTTTCCCCGAAAACTGTTATATCATAGGACACGCTCGAATCGGAGGTGGTTACGGAGAACATTTTGTCGTAATAAAAAACATTACTAGTACTGTAAAAAATGGAAATGTCTTTATAGAATATGAGAAATCGAATTCAAGTAATAATGATAGAGACAGAAATTATACAAGCGAAGAACCAGGAAATGATTCAACAAAAGCAAAGATATTCGAACTTCGAGTATTTGAGAGAATAAAAGAATGAAGAAAAAATTAGTCATTATGGTATTAGCCTTATTATGTGCAACAAAAATATGCAGTTTTGAATATAAATTGGAAGATATTCTGTTAACATATATGGCTTTTATCGAACATTCAAATCTATTTATAAACAGAGGAATCCTCTTTTTGAATCCTAATCAGAATTCGCGCATTCATTATGCAGAATACGAATTTGATTCTGGTGGTAATAAAATCCTTAAAGTTTTTGATTCAGAAATGGATTTTGAAAAAAATGAATCTTATGACTCTGTTTATTATAAAAATAATAGAATTAGTGGGGTCAGATGTGGTCATAACCGATGGAATTTCAAAATAGAAAACGGCAATCTGATAATAAAAGAAAATGAATGGAGACCCCTGTCTTACGAAATGCATTATGTATCAGAGAATGAGCTGCGTTGCTATGGCAAGAAAATTACGAAAAACGGGAATGAGTTCACGGTAGATGATTACGAGCCTTATAAATTCATATTTAATGATGATTCAATTGAAGTCATAAAACTTAGTAAAGCTGGAGATGAACTCTATAAGTACATATATGACAATCACGGAATCTTATTAAAGGAGTTTGATTGCCATAACTATGACAGCGAACGACTGGTATGGAGCACCAACGGCGTAAACGGATTCATAACAGAGGTTCATGAGTCTGATATATATGGCATTGTTAAAAATGATGATTATTTCCGTCGCATAGACAAAGACGGCTATCTTGTTTACCAAAACGACGATTACAGCGAAAACAATCACTATGGCTACAGAGAGCTTATCATTTTGCCGTGTGATGAGGAGGATAACATCCTTGCAACTGTAGATGATGTTGCGATTCCATATCCAGAAAAGAAAAAAGACTTAGAAGAAAATGAGGCTACGGAAATTCCTGAATTAAATCACACCATACAAGGTGAAAAACCTGTTGCAAATGTAGAAAACGAACCAAAAGTATTTTCTTATAAAGGAGTACTACTCTGCTTTATTTTCTCTATGACTGTTATTGTCGTTATTTTAATTATTTCTAAGAGGAATAAAAATGCTAAAAAGTAAAGATAACCTTTCAGATTTAGTCGAAAAAATATGCACATTTTTAGATGGTCTGAATAAAGCTATTGAAATAAATAACTCCGAAACTACTCTAACTAAAAGGGTAAAATTTTTGCAACACAGGTCAGCAAGTATAAGGAACTCTTCGGAGTTATTTATTTCAATAGCTTTATTCAG
>SFZC01000224.1 GCA_004558955.1 bacterium
CCAAATAAAATAATATACTCACGATACAGCCGCTCTTTTTTGTGCGTATATACGTCGATTTTGCCATGTTTATCGAAAAAATATTTGCGTTCGTTTTCAATTTTATGTTGATTTTTGCCTTTTCGTGAGTATATTATTTTATTTGGGCAAGCAATGTTTGCCAAGGAGAATGCTTATGTCATACATCAGCGAAGTCATCGAAAAGACCGAAGCGCAAAATCCCAATCAACCGCAATTTATGCAAACGGTCAAAGAAGTTCTCTCATCGCTCACTCCCGCCGTGTCGCAACACGAAAAAGAACTTAGACAACACGTCATTCTCGAACGCATGGTCGAGCCCGAGCGGCAGATCATTTTCCGCGTTCCGTGGATGGACGACAACGGAGTGTACCACGTCAACAGGGGCTACCGCGTGCAGTTCAACAACGCAATCGGTCCTTTCAAGGGCGGTCTTCGCTTTCAAAAAGACGTCAATCTCGACGCAATGAAATTTTTGGGCTTCGAGCAGACGTTCAAAAACTCGCTCACTTCTCTGCCCATGGGCGGAGCAAAAGGCGGCGCGGACTTCGATCCCACAGGCAAAAGCGACGGCGAAATCATGCGTTTTTGCCAAGCGTTTATGAACGAATTGTACCGCTATATCGGTCACGACATCGACGTGCCGGCAGGCGATATGGGCGTGGGCGGCCGTGAAATAGGCTACCTTTTCGGTCAATACAAAAAAATTGTCGGAGCGTACGAAAACGGCGTTCTAACCGGCAAAGGTTTGAGTTTCGGCGGCTCTCTCATCCGCCCCGAAGCAACCGGGTTCGGCGCAACCTACTTCCTTGACGAAGTGCTCCGCCACGAAGGCGAACAGCTTGCGGGCAAGACATTCTGCCTGTCGGGCTTTGGCAACGTCGCATGGGGCGCGGCAAAGAAAATCAACGAGCTGGGCGGCAAGGTGCTCACCCTTTCGGGTCCCGACGGATACATCGTCGACAACGACGGCGTCAGCGGAGAAAAAATCGATTATATGCTCGAAATGCGTGCTTCCAACCGCAATAAAGTGCAAGACTACGCGGACAAATTCGGTTGCGAATTCGTCGCAGGCAAAAAACCTTGGGGCAACGTCAAAGCCGACATATATATGCCCTGCGCAAGACAAAACGAAATCTTGCTCGAAGACGCGCAAGCCATGGTCAAACTCGGCGTGCCCGTTCTCAACGAAGTGTCCAATATGCCCACCACCAACGAGGCAATCGCTTTCTTGCAATCGCACGGCGTGCTTGTCGCTCCGTCAAAAGCGGTCAACGCAGGCGGCGTGGCGGTGAGCGGTCTTGAAATGTCACAAAACAGCATGCGTTATTATTACACCTTTGAAGAGGTTGATGCGAAATTGGAACAAATTATGGTCAATATCTTCAATTCCTGCCAAAAAGCAATAGATAAATATGATTTGGGTCATAACTACACTGCAGGTGCAAATATTGCTGCTTTTGAGAAATTGTCCGAAGCAATGATTTGTCAGGGTGTTGTTTAGTGTTCGATTAACACTTATTAGGCCTGATTATTGTTTTGTAAGTGAGACAAATTATGTAGATAACAAAATCCTTCCCATACGGGAAGGATTTTTGGTCTTAAGTGCGGTTTTAAGTATTTAAAACCATTTCGGGGTAAATAAAAAGAGTTAAGTTTGCCATATTTTCCATTATGCCATATATGGTATATGAATATATGTTGATTCGATTTGGGTTGCACGTCTTTTGGGAGTGCATAGTATATTATAAGCCTTTACAAAATTGTATCCGATAGCCTTAATCGGGTTAGATTGAACAACATCGGCTTTCTTTGATTCAAACATGTCTTTTTCAAAATGAACTCTGGTGTTGTTGTTTTTGTCGATTGACATAACACCGGTTTTAGTGTTGTTTCTGTTTACGTTATTGGTTTCACCAAATGAAATATATTTTTTATTAAAAGTTGTATTTAAATTTACTGGATTGATTGTTAACATTGTAACCTCCTTTTGTTATTAAGTGTTCGTTTAACACTTCATCTAACACAATTAACTATAATTCATTTTTTTTTGTTTGTCAACCCCTATGATGAACTTTTGTTAAGATATCTCAAAATCAATAATATCAATGTTTTAACCATAAAGTGTAAAAAATGCACTTATTCCTACAATATAGCCATATTTTGACTACTATGAAATTAGTAGAATGGGGGATTTTTATATTTTGAAAAATAGTACAGTTGGGTAAGAAAATTTTGTTTAAACGGATTTTTATGTGATTTGTTTATAGCAAAAGCATGCTTGGGTTCAGCATGTCGAATTACTTGGTAGGTTCACCGATAAGTCATGCTGAACGGCACTGGCGTTCTTATTATCAGGACGCCCCACTCTCATCTTGCATTATTGTTGACTTTTTTTTCTTCAAAAAACTTAATAATATTACGAAATGTGAACTCTTTTTAAAACCCTCGAAACCCTTGCTATAATTCCTTTATGGTATGGTATGGTATGGTATGGCGGGGCGGGTGTACTCCTA
>SFZC01000060.1 GCA_004558955.1 bacterium
CTGAAATATATGAAGCAACAAAATGAATATTCACAGGAATCCCATAGGTATTACAATTATCAATCACCCGTTTTGCATCCATATATGGTGCATACCAGCTTACTGCTACTGCACCTGCGAACTTTTTTGTTGCTTCATATATTTCAGCATTCATTCCCTGACCATTTGTCGTATAGGATGGAATTATTCCATATTTTCTTGTCAATTCCAAAAAAGTAATAAACTCCGGATGCTGATTAGGATTTCCTCCACCTAACGCAACTTGAAACACCCCCATTTTATGCGCATCCCGCAAGATTCTTTCATACAATTCCAGACTCATAAAAGAACCATTTTCCCCAGATTCTCTATAACAGAAATCGCACTCCCTTTCGCAATAATTTGTTATCGAAATATCCAACAATTCCGGACCATTGCTCTTCCAAAAAGGATCCTTTCCCTCATAACCGATTCTAATTGTGACTCCATTCTCTTCATCAAATAATGCTCTATATCCCTGATCATCACTCACATATTTCATCTACCATCCACCAATATTTCCATTAAAATAAATATCGTCCTCACATAGGAGAAAACTTTCACAACAAAAAAATACTTCGGCTGAACTCTCTGCGTCCGAATTCAATCGTCCATAATATACAGTTCGATTCTCTGCGAGCAATTGTTTTACCGTTTCAACAGTCTCCTGACTAAATCCCTCTTCTTTCAGAAATTCTTCGACTGCCATGCCTTTCCGATATTCATCGGCTGCAGTAATTACATTTTGTTTATTTTTGTCTATAGACAAAAACAAATCTTCAAATATCTTATCCATAGGGGATTTTCCTTCAACTCCAATCCCCTTAAAAAAAGATTCCTTTTCGAATTCATCTTTTGTAGATATAATAAACGATGTAGAAGAACTATTTGTAACAAAATCACTTCTAATTTTCATTTTGAATATACTCCAATGTTTGATTTATAACTCCAAGATTTTGGTCTTCATACCCTATAATGTCTTTTATGGAATAATTATTTCTATTGAATTGTAATTTCCATAAAGTTTCACATTCACTAAGATTTAATTGATCAATCGTTTCCTTCTCAAACAATTGTTTTTTGTATAAATACTCTGTCAAAGACGCATATTCTTTCGAATAATATTTCTGGTATTCACGATTTAAATCAATTGCTCCCATCAACATATCGGATAATATTTTTACAACATACTTTTCTGCAAAAGATTCCTTCCGCATTCCATTGTTCATATGTATATGTTCTAAAATCTCTGTCAGTTTCAGTTCACAATCAGACTTAAGATAATATGTTCCTTCTACATTTACAATTTTTAGCATATAAATTTCTTATCCCCATATATTGTCCAATATACTGCTAACTTTTGTATAATCGGTCTCGTAGTTAACCTTATTATACAATCTATCAATCATTTCATTACTTGATTTATCAATAATTTTTTCTAATACCTTTCTAATATTGATACCTATCATTTTAGGAATTTCATCCGATTTCAAAAAAGACTCCGCAACATTGACAATTTCATCTGGATAATTCTCATTTGCTTTTACCCAAACCAACTCAATTTCTTCCGGCATAACATCATATAGATAAACCGATAATTTCAAGAAATCATAATAATCTACCTTGTCGTCCTGCTCATCTAATGCCTCACTTATCTCATGAACAATCTGATCACAGTGAAACACACGATTTTTTTGCCAAACCGGTTGACCATATTTGTCATATTGCGTAGTTGGAAAAAACGTCCGGACAAACAGCTCGAACTGCCCTGGATTTGTTGCCAAACCATTCATAAAATCAAACAGAAGGTCAATTGATACATTTTGAAAATATTCTCGATTTCTTCTCCGAATCAAAAATTTCACAATTCTTCGGCTATAGAATTCTAAATTTAGAAACTGATTTCTCCATTTATCTATATCAGAATTTTCAAAGTCTTTATCCTCAAGATTCCAAACATTCTCCCAATATATTTGGGCATACCTTTCATTTTGTTGAAGAATTGGAAGTATATCTGGCACTGAAGTCCTTGCCAAGAAAAACAAATATTTTTCAACACCCTCGAGAATATTCCATTGTTCGCTACACATCTCGTTCCAAATGATTGGAAAGCTCTGTTGTGCTCCTTCTCTATTGATCAGGTATTTCGTCAAGCAATAATCTCTAAATTCATCGAATGTAAAACTCAGCACCTCCACATACTGATCTGTAAACCCTCTTTTTACCATCTGATCATCTTTAAAAATCACATCTGCTTCCAACAAGATATCTAATAACTGTAGTTCTTCGTATTTCAACACATCTTTGGGAATATTATTAAAACTCTTATTTTCAATCATGTATTCACAAATAGAGTTCATCATTTTTTCAAAAATCGCATCACCATTTGGAACTTTGTTCTTCATTTCTGTTTTTTTATTATTAAAATACTCTGAAAATAACGCATATTTGTACACATCATACATATACACCTGACGCTTTCCCCTGTTAACTTCGCAAAAGAATCGCAAAAGTAAAGTGTCATTTGTTAACAAATCGTATGTACGATTAACTAGCGTATCTCTTATAATCTGTATATCAAAATATTGCAAATACCCTTCAAAAATTCTATTGGCAAATCGTTCGTCATCATGTCCCATCATATTGATACGACAAAATTTTTCTCCAAGATTTTTTGAATTCAACATTCCAAATCGTTCTTCTAATAGTTCATTTCTAGTTGTCATGACTATTTTCAGAAAGGGCATATCCATTAACTCACACATGGATTGTTGCATATATTCACCAAAATTGTTAAGCGTGTTATTCTCGTTTAACCCATCAATAACAACAATCAATGGAATTTTAGTTTCTTCCCACCTCTTAGTCAATATCTCTTTTACATATTTGATATCATATTTTCCACTTAAAGTTAGCTCACGAATTATCACATCGGCTGGTTTTTCACAAAAGTCAGCTGCATTATAGTATAATGCTGATATTCTATTTTTCATTATAAAATTCTCTGTGTAGTCACACAAAAAATTAGTTTTTCCCTGCCCCGCATTCCGTGTCAATAAAAGGAATCTGTAATTTAGGAATTCCAACTGTTGATAAATATCTTTTAACTCCCACTTAAAGAAACTATTACGATTATTTTCTTTCAAATACCTCTCTTCTATGGAATCCGTCTTCAGAACTTTCTTATCCCATTCCTCGAATACATCAATACATCTCCGAACATTTTGTTTTAAAGACTCGACAGTATCTTCAAATTCCTCGCTTTCAATTTTTCCTGAATATCCCGTAAAATCTACTGTTAATCTTCCAACACTCTTAAGGTACTCATTCACCTTTGAAAAATCAAATCCTTTTAAATCATCAATCAATTTATTGATAAATAAAAGTGGCATCGAAAAATACCGTAAATTATCCTTATAATTTCTTTCCTCCACATAAATATTGGGAATATATTTTGCACTACTTTTATTTTTTTCAATCATCTCACAACACTGCTGACTGCACCATTGATTCAATTCTACTATATATTGAGGTTCTGCTAAATCAGACTGTGGAAGATGTTCCGCAAAACTTTGGACAGGAAGAAACTTTATCCCTAAAGTTCCCTGCATATCCCAATTCTGCAATTGTAATATACCGATTGCTCTATTTCGAACGTTAACAGGAGATCCAGATAATCCCTGATAGTTATTTGCAGTTCCTACATTAACCCTTCCCAAAGAAAACAGTTCTTCCTTTTTACCACCAATGAAAACTCCATTTCCCTGCATAAAATGTTCATCTAATTTACTTGTAATATATCCCTCAATATACCACGGAGTCTCTTCTGTTACGTATTCATTCATCGTGAATAAAAGTTTATTCGATATCGAATTATATTTTTCTTTAAATTCTTCATTCTCAACGGAAATAATAGCAATATATTTATCTGTAAACTCCACCGTAGCAGAATAGTCTTGGTCATCCCACGAAATACATATCGACTTTTTACCACGAACAACATGCTCCACAGTTAAAACTTTGTCCTCTGCAATAACAATTCCGGTGCCATATGAATTTCCCTGTTCTTCTAATACCTTTACAATATTCGAATACACCAATCCAGCCTCCCGATTTTCATATAATTATCGGACTTTCCCCAAAATGTGCCTTAAAATTATACTTATTCTGTAGCTGCAAGATATCTTCTTTTCTTCGTATATCATAATTAAAGAAAATATCCTCCACTTCCTTTTGCATTATTCTTGCCAGCAAATCATCCTCGGGATGATTTTTTCTTCCATTCGTAGATATTATTGTCTTCTTGAAGCCAATCTGTTTCAACAATTCTAAATTCGGACATAGTGTTCCGTGATGCGACAACTTAACGAGATCATAGCTATGTCTTGCTCCAAAAATCCAATCTCCACTTTCCGAATCCCCTAAAAATAACATTGTTTTTCCAGCATATGCAATATCCAATACAATTGACATCCTATTTGCCGCATTCATAGGAGCTTGTCTTGATGTTCCAATCCAAGACTCTATGTTGGGGCAATTTGACGATATTTCTGAATATCCTTCACTGCCATACGCATCTTTTCCATATACAAGAACTACTTTTTCCAAATAATCAAGAAAATCTGTTTTTATTAACTGATAGCTATCTCCTAAACAGTCTATCAAATTCTTGTCAATCCATTTTGCAAAATTACCAATTTCCTTCTCCCCAGGAGATAGTACTTTTATCTTGCAATCACCTATTTGCAATTCTTGACCCTCTTGAATCAATCCATTTCGCGATCCACAATTTAGGTTATAGTGATATTCTTTACATATAATTTCAAAGTTCTGTGCATGTGTTGCAGATATAAATCCGTCTCCACAGGATATAAGTTTTTCTAATTGTGTTTGAATATAACGATTCCTCTCATCAACCTTTTTCTCTAATTGTTCCCGTAAATGCTCCAACACAACTTTTTCATTACGGCAAATCTCAAACAAACCGTTAAACCAAATATTATCTATATCAATAATTTGTGGATTTTCCCTATCTCCATTCTCTTCCAGGAATGTAATTGCACCACCAATATGGTCTTCATCCATGTGTGTAACAACAAATAAAGAAATCCTTCCGCCTTCTTCTCTTAATTTGACTAACAAAGGCTTCAATTCATTTTCATAAGTAGACTTATATCCACAATCAATAAGTATACTCTGTTTATCTTCTAGTTCTATCAGAAAACAATCTCCTGAAAGTGCTTTCATAAAATGAATTTTACAGTGTTTTTCCTGATTGTCCATCCTGCATCAACCTTCTGATTTCTACTAATCCTCTGCCAATCTCTCATGTATGTACGCAAGCTTCGCAATCGTCTCCTTCGTCTCCTCCAGATTCAACTGTCTCGTATTATTACTGTTAAACTCCGTCAGAGTATTTCTCTTCTCATCGCCCTCTTTGAAATACTTATCATAATTCAAACCACGGTTGTCCGCCGGAACACGATAGAAATTACCAAGATCAATCGCCTTGGCACACTCTTCGTTGGTAAGCAGCGTCTCATACATCTTCTCACCATGTCGGATACCAATCACCTTGATATCTTCCTTCTTACCACCGAAAAGTTCACAAACCGCTTCTGCCTGTGTCTGGATTGTACAAGCCGGAGCCTTCATGATCAGCAGATCCCCGTTCTCTCCATGCTCAAATGCGAATAAAACAAGATCAACCGCCTCTTCCAGACTCATAATAAAACGCGTCATAGACGGTTCTGTCACGGTAATCGGATTGCCCGCCTTAATCTGATCGATCCAAAGCGGAATCACTGATCCACGGGAGCACATAACATTACCATATCTTGTACAACAAATCTTCGTCTTACCAGACATCCGCGACTTTGCAACTGCGACTTTTTCCTCAATCGCTTTCGTAATTCCCATCGCATTAATTGGATAAGCAGCCTTGTCTGTGGAAAGACAAATTACAGACTCTACCCCAGCTTCGATTGCTGCCATCAAAACATTGTCTGTTCCAATCACATTCGTGCGAACCGCCTCCATTGGGAAAAACTCACACGATGGGACCTGCTTTAATGCTGCTGCATGGAATACATAGTCCACGCCTTGCATCGCACATCTCACAGAATCCAGATCGCGCACATCTCCAATATAAAATTTAATCTTGTCTGCCACTTCCGGCATCTTTACCTGAAACTCGTGGCGCATATCATCCTGTTTCTTCTCATCACGCGAGAAAATTCGTATTTCCCTGATATCCGTATTTAAAAAACGATTCAATACCGCATTACCGAATGAACCGGTTCCACCTGTAATTAATAATGTCTTATCGTTAAACATCTCGTTGATTCCTCTTTTCTTCTGAGTATTTCACTTACATACAATTCATACAATCATATATCTTGCAAATACGGTTTAATCATTAAAATATCAATAGACTCTGAATGTTCTTCTGTTAGATTATCTATATTTTCAAGCAATATTGCCTTTAAAGCATTATAGGATCTACTTTTTAAATTTTTAAAAATATTCGCACTAAAAACCAACTCATTAACAATCGTGCGCATAGCCCACGACAAAGATAATAAATAGCTCTTACCGTTATTATTGTCTCCCACAAACAAAGTCAATGGTGCAAGCTCAATCTCCGCTTTTCGTATTTTTCCAAATTGTTCAACTGTCATCTTGCAATACTTCATCACATCTCACCTCACATATTATTAAATTTTTGCTTAGTGTACAATAATCATCCTCTTCTTCATGCCATGTGACGCAATAATTAATCCCCAAATAGTACTTTCCGCCTTATTATCCAATATCAAAAGTTACCTCATAGCTGGTTCAAGACAATTTAGTTAATATTTTAATCGCCTTTTGTTTTATTTCAATGTTAGCACTATTCTCTATATATCTATTGCACATATTTTTTATCAACTCTGGATATTTTTTCCGCTTATCATTTAACTCACTTTTTTCCAACTTATAGTAATCTGAAAATATAGCTTCATACCCCTTATCTATAGCTTCCTCCATCTCTTTAATTAGAGCACTTTGGTTTTTTTCTATTTCACATTGTAAACTACAAATCAAAGATATAGATAATGCCGCTTTAGAAGTCAAAATCATATTATTACTATCAGTATAAGTTTTTTTAGCATATTGATATGATTTCTTTAACAACATATAATCTTTTGGTTGTAATCTATAAATGCTTTTTGCTCTTTGTAACCAAAAATGTGTATCCTCACTTAACAATTCTTCCAAGGAACTATAAACCGAAAAAATCAATTTTCCAGCCCCATTATATCCGCCAAATAATTGATTCAAAGTATCGAATTGCATTACATCTCTATAAATTCTTTTTTGATTAGAATCACCATATCTAAATGCACTTACAATATCATAGATAGCCTTTTCAATATCTGTAGTACTTATCTTATTTATTTGTTCAAACAACACCCTCTTACTATTATGCACTAATTTATATGCCGATCCATTAGAAGTTTCACCTTTCGATACAGCTACAAATTCACATAATGGTTCCGTCCTTTTCACAAGATTTTTAATTTCTGATTGCTTTATCTTTAAAGTGTAAATTTCTTTACTATAGATTTTATCTTTTACTCCCAACAATAATAATAATTTATGCTCATTATTACTATATGTTTTTGGCATATTTCCTAAAGAATATATATTAATGTTCTGCTGATTTTCTATAATTTTGAGGTAATCTAAATTAGTGTCCTTATTTTTTCTTTTTATAAGTGCATGACTGTCCGACATTGGTGCCAACCTATCAAGTTCCTCTTTAGAAAAAAGATTCCCTAGTTTCAAATATTCACACTCAACTCTTTCTGGTAAAAAATTATCACTTTGATTTAAGGCTATAATTATTTTATTATTATTTTCACCTAAAATGTCTTGTATGTCTGATATCAAAAAATATACTTCATTAGAAACAGCATTACTATCAAATACAATTAACGAATTGGTGTTGTTTTCAACAATACTTTTAACCACATCAAATGGTTCTTGTGTTGTCGATGGAAAAAAGAAAATGTTTCTTCTTTTTTCTCTCTCGCATAAGGAAATCAATAATGAAGTTTTTCCAGAAAAACGCCGTCCCTCGACAAATACAATATTATTTTTTTCAATAATGTGTTCTATTTTATAAGTAATATCTCTATCTATAATTAATTCAGATTTAACAAAAACATTTTTCTTTTCATCAAAGGATCTAAATCCGGAAAAATACTTTAAATCTTTATCTTTTATAACCTCTACTTTTGGATTCATAAACTGATAATTTTGAGTTTTGTCTTTTAAAAGCAAATCTGAAACCAAGCCATAAAAATCCGAATAAAATGCATCATAATCCTTTACCAAGACTATATCTGTAATTCCATATTCCTCCAATTCTGATTCATCAAAAGCATTTAACTTTTTTCTCCGAATTACAATACCTTTCGTTTTATGTCTCTCGTTGGCAATGCTATTATAAATATATTTGATATCTGGTTCATTATCTAAACTGCACCCTACAAATAATATGTTAAGTTCTTTATAAGCAGTTGAAAAGAAATCACGCATTGATTGGTTACTATCGCTCGTTATCGCTTGTATATACTGCTCTGAATCAAATACTATATTTTCTCCTTGATAATCCAATTCATACTTTGCATCACCATGCAACTTGAACAATCTTCTCGTATTCAATATATTATCTTTTCTCGCATTATGATACGGGAGAATTGCTTGATATACTCCTGTACTTTCAATTCCATCATCTACATTAAGTGTAAATACATATGGCCATGGAAGATTGATAAAATTCGTTTTAACATTTTCTAGCTTAACATCTGTAAAATAGTTTCTAAAAAAACTAAGATACTGATCTTCTGGAACATATTTCTTCATTATCTTTGCTGTTTTATTGAAATTACACTGTTCCAATTGTTCATGGCTAATTTCAACGGAATTTAGTAATATCATCTTCTTCATTATATCCGTACAAGTATTACCATCCGGCACCCTTCCCATATGCGCATAAGAATCTTTTGTAAACCCAGATCCAATTACTGGAATAAGCCTTTCATTTTCAAACAAATCTGCTAATATCTTTATCCCCTCATCATGCTCATAATAATTCACTTTTCAATCCCTCTCCTTATTATTTTATTCATATTGTTTAATCCATACGTACTTTTTCTAATTTTATAAACAATCATCTGTTCTATTTTCTTTTTTATTTTCGTATATAGTCTTTGCTCTTTGGCTTTCTTTATTTTATAAATTTCTATATTATGTTCCTTATTTTTACAATAAATTGACTCCAAAAAGCATTTCAATTGTTTATTCTTTTCTAGCGGTTCCCTTGCCACACTGTCGTTGACATCTTTTTCCACAGTAAAAATATTTATGACATCAGAAGTAAGACATGAATTTCCAATATAAATGATTTCGTTATCGGAAAAGCTCTGGCTTACAGCATCCATCAGGAGCCATATCTTCGAAAGGCTACTATTTTTAAGCATTACTTAATCATATTTACTATATAGATGTCATAGTCGTTTTAATTATCCTACCTATCCCAACAACCTTACTATTTCATAGTTTATTTTTAATCATTCATTTTGATTTTGAATATAGTAATTGTTGTAACTATAAGAGCCGGAATTGAGGCTATAACTGATGCAGCCATTACCATTGCCCAAGATTTCCAAACAAACGAACCAAAATAGGATAGTAGAAAATTTAATACAACCATAATTGTAAGTGTCAAAGATAATTCTTTTATTATTGACATTCCACATAGGAAATTGTAATTAAGCATAATCAACATATACACCAAATTGTAAATTGCAAAAATAAATAAAGCAACATAAGAAACTTTTATTGCATTATTTCCCAACCAAATTTTATTAATTATAGGGAAAAGAAAAACCAAAATAAACTGACCAATTCCAATTAAAAATATTATTTTTGCACCCTTTTTATACAAAATTAAAATATCATCTATTCTCCCCTGAACATACCTTTCCGTAACTTCTGACCAAATAGGAACTAAGGCCAAGGCAAATAAAGTTCCTGCCAAACCAATAACTTTTTGATACACATTATAATCAACAACTTGTCCTGCTCCAGCAAACCATGTAATCATTATTTCTTTCACGCCAAAAGCCAGTGTGATTAATATTTGTAAATAAAAGAAGTTAACCCCGACTCCTGTAATCATTTGTAAATGTCTACGATCAAGACAGTTTATTCTAAATTTAACATTTTTAAGCTTAACACAAAATATATCAATCACCGCGATAAGAACCGGAATATTATAACATATCGCATGTACTATGGCTAAACCAATTATATCCTGTTCACTTCCATTTGAAGGTATAATGATCATATATAGCAAAATAAGTAAATTTGAAAAAAAAGCCATTATACTCGATGCAACTGCTTTTTGCATCGCATAATATATATGTGATACAAATGATGCAAACATCCTCAAAGAAATTCCTATAGCTAAAATATGTATTATCAATTTTAAGTTCGAAATTGAAACATCTTCTTCACCAATTCCCAGAACTGCATACCAATTTATACTTTCAACCACAAAATGTTGAATAATACAAAAAAATATCACAATAGTCGTGTTCGCCACCATTCCAGAAACAATTATTTTTGCAATCTCCAAACTATCTTTTTTTTCAAGTGCCAATACTAAATTATTTCTTACTCCAGCACCAATTCCAAAGTCAAACATCATAATCCAATTCAAAATAGCTACCAATGTGAACCACATTCCTAAGACCTTATTAGAATAAAAGAAATTCATATATGCTGGTGTAAGAAAAAAAGAAACTATCATAGCCAATATTTTCATAATATAGTTTCCAACTATATTTTTGGCCAATCTATTATTTGCTAATTTATTTTTTATCTGTATCATTTTCTTCCTCAAAATATTTCTGACATGATCAAATTACTCTCATTATCAAAACGCAGTTTTATTTTAATATTTTCGTAAAGCAAAATTTATTTTGCTTCAAAATCACTTATCAAGGACTTT
>SFZC01000061.1 GCA_004558955.1 bacterium
TCACTCATTTTTGTTTCCCCATAATAATATGAAATTACATTTCTTGCCGCAGTTGCCGCATTATGCGAACTGTAACCGTTGGCAATTCGTACTGCGATGGTAATTTCCGGATCATCATATGGCGCATAACCAACAAACAGACCATGATTGGCATGTCCGGTCTGCTGTGCCGTACCGGTTTTTCCGGCAACCGGAATATCAAATCCCTGGAAGCGGTCCATGGTGGAAACCACTTCGCGCATACCGGAATGAATGGCATCCCACTGGCTGCTTGTTAAGGTGTCCGAAATATCTTCATAGTTAGCCTTATATTTTTTGACCGTCTTTCCATCTGCATCCACGATTTTATTCATCAGCTGATAATTATATTTTTTGCCGGAGGCCACGGCTGTTACATAGCGGGACAATGCAACGGTGGTATAGTTGTTATCACTCTGTCCAATGGCAGCCATAACCGGATATTTTGTCGCAACAGATGATTTGCTTTCCGAAATCTCCAGTCCTGTTTTTTGATCCAGGCCATAGATATGTGCATATTTCTGAATCAGATCAATACCGTTGGCATCATTATAAGATCCTGTTTTTTTCTGTGCCAGCCGGTTGCCGACCGTATAGAAAAAGACGTTACAGGAATCCCGAATTGCCTCGGAAACATTGTCAAGTCCGTGACTGCCCGGATAAATCCAGCATTTTGGTTTGTTACTGATGTCATTATAAATTCCGGTACACCGGATCTGGTCGGATGTCGTAATCACGTTTTCTGCCAGACCGGCTGTTGCGGAAACCAGCTTAAAGGTGGAACCGGGTGCGGTCTTCTGCTGCGTCGCATAATTGAGCAGCGGAGAAGATTTATCATGCTGCAGAGATGCAAAATATTCCGAATCCACACCATTGGCAAGTTTGTTGCTGTCATATCCGGGATAACTTACCATGGCAAGAATTTCCCCTGTTTTTTCATCCGTCACCACACAGGAACCGGTACATGGTTCAAGTGCAAGCTGTGCAGGCGTAATCTCAATGTTGTAAATCTTTTTCATGAGAAAATCCCGTGGAGACAACGATCCGTTTTTCAATTTGTTTACTGTTGCATCATCATAATCCAATACTCCCTGATCGAACAGAATCAGACAGAGCTGACGCGGGGAGATTTCGCCACGTGTAATCATATACTGGTATATAATTTTGGAAAATTCCGTATCTGTCTTAATGTTCTTTAGAATATACTTGCATAATGCTTCATATACTTCTGTTGAGTCCGCATATTTTTCATCGACATTCAGCTGGCTGATATCGATCCAGTGCTGTGTGATACAGTAACTTAAATACTCTTTTGGGCTGATTTTCTGATTTTTCCATGATATTTTTATTCTGTCAGACTGTCGGAAAAAGTTGAAATCTAAAAGGTAACTTTTAATCTTCAGCAACATTAATCCGATAAGTGACGAGTATTTAAGGAAACCGCACGGGGTTGCCGTGCAGGTCTAAGATAGGAGAAAAAGAATGAACACAGATCCAATAGCTGATATGCTTACAAGAATCAGAAATGCTAACACCGTTAAGCACCCTTCAGTTGAAGTTCCTGCGTCAAAATTGAAAATCGAATTGGCTAAACTTTTGAAAGAAGAAGGTTTCATTGCTGATTACGAAGTTCAAGAAAAAGGACAATTCAAAGTTATCGTTATCTCATTGAAATATGATGTTAACGGAAAACCAGTTATCACAAAATTAGAAAAAATTTCTAAACCTGGTTTGAGACACTACTCAAAGGCTAAAAACTTGCAAAAAGTTTTGGGCGGTATGGGTATCGCTGTTGTTTCAACTCCAAAAGGTTTGTTGACTGACAGAAAAGCAAGAAAAGAAAACGTTGGCGGCGAAGTTCTTTGCTACGTTTACTAATTTTGCAAACACTTAGTTTTCGGGTTTAATTGGTAGAAAAGCCCGTGAAATAGTACATATACCACAAGGAGAAATTAAAAATGTCAAGAATTGGTAAAAAACCGGTTGAAATTCCTCAAGGTGTTGAGGTAAAAATTGACGGTCAAACTGTTTCAGCTAAAGGACCTTTGGGAACTGAAGTTGTTGAAGTTCGTCCTGAAATTGCCGTAAAAATAGAAGATAATCACGTTGTATTGTCAAAAGTTGGCACTTCTCGTGAAACAGATGCATTGTACGGTTTGTCAAGAACACTTATTGCTAACGCTGTTCATGGTGTTAAAGAAGGTTTTGTTAAAAAACTTGAAATCAACGGTGTTGGTTACAGAGCACAAATGCAAGGTACAACATTAAATATGGCACTTGGATATTCACACCCTGTAGATATCGTTCCACCTGAAGGTATTACGATTTCTGTTGAAGCTAACACAAAAATCACCGTTAAAGGTTCTAACAAACAAAAAGTTGGTGATGTTGCAGCGTTAATCAGATCTAAACGTAAACCTGAAGTTTACAAAGGTAAAGGTATCAAATACGAAGGCGAATACATCAGACGTAAAGCCGGTAAAGCAGGTAAAAAGTAAGGTAGTCGTTAGCGAACGAAGTGAGCGTTACGAATACCTTATGCCGAACTTGTTTAACTTGTTTCGGTGTAGTGAGTGGATTTGCAGATTTTTGTTTACGGATTTACTCAAGCTTCAGGCATCTGCCTGAAAAAATACAAATTATGCCCGTATAAACTCTTGATTAGGTTTTTCAAGCAGGTTTGGGCAATGAAAGGATAATAAAATGATTAAACAACAAACAAGAAAACCATTAGTTCAAAAAAGACACAGATCAATCAGAGTAAAATTGGCAGGAACTTCTGAATTCCCTAGATTGGCAGTTTACAGAAGTACAAAACACATTTATGCTCAGTTGATTGATGATGATAATCATGTAACATTGGCTTCAGCTTCTTCAAACGACAAAGATTTGAAAGAAAAATTGGCTCATGGTGGTAACATCGAAGCAGCTAAAGTTGTTGGTGAGGCTATTGCTCAAAAAGCAAAAAAAGCAGGTATTGAATGTGTAGTATTTGACCGTGGCGGATTCTTATATCACGGTAGAATTGCTGCATTGGCTGATGCTGCAAGAGAAGCAGGCTTAATGTTCTAATTCAATGTTTTGGACAAACGAAAAATCAGGTCATTTTTGTGACCTGATTTTTTTATTGAATTGATTTGATTAGATTATGCAATATATTTTGTATAATCGATTTTATCGTTTTGTAGTTCAATTTTGGTATTATCTCTAAATGGATAATACGGTAATTTTTCTACTTTGGCGTTATCTCGTCCAGGGTAGTAGATGTCGATTATCGGTTTGATGTTATCTGTCGGGTAATAAGGCAAAAATCTTTTCTTACCGCCGTCAACAGTTTTTGGTGTAGTCATTGCTGAAAAGATGTCAGGACGTTCCACTGCCCATTCACCTTTTTCTGTTTCAAAGTATTTAGGTGCTTTTCCGTTAATATAGGCTTTGAAGTCACGGAAAGAGATGTTACCTTTGTTGTCAACTTTGAAATTCGGGTTCAAAGTTCCGTTTTTTGTAATAATGTCATCTTCAGAGATGTCTAAACCTAATGCTCGGATTTTTTCCAAAAACTTTTTAACTTGTGCTTTTTTTACTTTTGCTAAAGGTTTTTTAATATCACCGTTAAGAATATCTTTTAATGACGGTTTTTGATATTTAACGATTCTGCCCATTCTGATTTTTCCGTTTTTATCGGTGATTGGTTGGAAACCTGATGGGTTTTCAAGTCTTATCTTTTTTAATTCTTCAATAAAAGTTGCTTTTTCTTCAGGTGTAAGTTTCTTTACTTTGCCAATTTGTTTCAAATAACCTGTTGACGCAACACTTGTTCCTGTTGTAATTCCGAATTCGTCCCCAGCCATAATAAAATCCTTTCTTTATAATTTCCCCGTATGTATTTATAAAGGATTTTTGGTGGGAAGAATTGCTTTTATTTCACAAATATGAAGTTTTGTTAAGTAATCTTCTTTTCGATATTGTTCGAATACTCAATCTGTGAACGAATTTTGGTACTATTCGTTTAAATAAGCTTTTAGGGAAGAAATCGCTCGGTCTGACATAAGTTGTCCTTTGAGTTTTTTGTTTTTACGTTCTTTTTTCGGAAGTTCAACAGGCGGAACGATGCCCCAGTTTGAGTTTATCGGTTGGAAATTCTCGTGTTCCGGATTTGTGATATAGTGAGTTAATGCTCCGAGCATTGTGTTTTTCGGCAATTCCAGGAGAGGTTCGCCGTTTAGATATTTTGCAATATTGATACCTGCTAAAAGTCCCGAAGCGATTGATTCTGTATAACCTTCAGTTCCCGTTATTTGCCCTGCGAAGAATAAATCTTCTCTTGAGCGAGTTTGTAGTGTCGGATTCAGCAGGGTTGGTGAATTTATAAATGTGTTTCTGTGCATAACCCCGTATCTTACGATGCTGACGTTTTCAAGTCCGGGTATGGACTGCAAAAGTTCTTTTTGACTGCCCCATTTTAAATTTGTTTGAAAACCAACGAGATTAAATAGTGTTTTCGCCGAATTGTCTTGTCGCAACTGAACTACTGCATAGTTTTTCTCGTTTGTACGTTTATCAATCAATCCAACGGGTTTCATGGGTCCAAATCTTAGAGTGTCTTCTCCACGAGAGGCTAAAACTTCAATAGGAAGGCAACTTTCAAAGAATTTTGCACCTTTTTCAAAATCGTGTTTTTCGATTTTTGGAGCGTTGATTAAAATGTTGTAAAATTTTTCGTATTGTTCTTTGTTCATTGGACAGTTGATGTAAGAGGCTTCGCCCTTGTCGTAACGGCTTGCCCAAAAAGCGATGTCAAAATTTATACTGTCAACTTCGACAATCGGTGCGATAGCATCGAAAAAGTGTAAATATTCGCTATTCGTGAAATTTTTTATGGACTCCGCAAATTTTGAACTGGTTAAAGGTCCTGAGGAAATAATTGTTGGAGTTTGCGGAATTTCGGTTATTTCTTCTCTTATGAGTGTGATATTTTCGTTTTCAAGAATTTTTTGAGTAACGGCTTGAGAAAATTTGTGACGGTCTATAGCTAAGGCATTACCTGCGGGAACTTGACATGCTTTTGCGATTTCAATCAATTCACCGCCTAAAATTTCCATTTCATGCTTTAACAGTCCGCTACCGTTTGTTATGTCGTAAGACCCCAAACTGTTTGAACAAACAAATTCCGCACAATCTTCCGTTGTGTGAGCTCCGGTTTGTACAACGGGACGCATTTCGTATAATTTAACTTTAATTCCTCTTTTTGCAAGTTGCAATGCGGCTTCCGAACCCGCAAGACCTGCTCCTGTAATCGTTACTTCCATTCCTGTAGTCTAGCTGATACATAGTGTTGTGTCAAATAATAATAGTGTTTTCCCTTTCCTCTTGGTTAATTTTTGTGCAATGCTGAGAAAAATTATTAATATATGTTAATTTTTGTTATAATTGTAGTAATTTCTATTGTATTTATTTTAAAGATTAAGTATAATAATTACACTTGTTTTAAAATGTCATTGAAAAATATGTAAATATTTTGAAACATTACCTCAAAAACTAACAATTTAGGATTAAGAATTGTTTTTAATAAACATGTAACAGTAGTGGTAGATTTAGTAGGGATCATGTCAGTAAACTCGATAACACAAAATATAGACTCAAATAATAATGCGAATAAATTAAAAAAACGTCAGATAATCAGATCTTATTCGCCTGTTGCAAACTCTCAAATGCCAAAAGATAGTGTGGCTTTTACGGGTAAAAACCCTGTAGTCGGACTTATGGACTTTATTGCAGCAGGTGGTTTTGCGACTTCATTTATTATCCAAGACGGTTTAGGCTTTGTGTTCCCTCGTGTCGGTGGCGGGTTGCTTCGTGGCGGTCCTGAAAAACATGACGAAAAAGGTAATGTTGTTTTGGACAAAAACGGCAAGCCTAAGCATGAATTGAACTGGGCTTTGGCAAGAAAAGAATTGCTAAGAGAAATGATAACGGGTCCGAGTGCGTTCATTATTCCTTTATTCATGATGAAATACATCAAAAAGCATTATGGTGCGGCAAATGATGTTAAATTGGGTTACCTTGACAGTTTCCAAAAGCCTTACGAAAAATTTGTTACGGATAATGCAAAACTTGTTCAGGCAGGAAATGCAGCCACTCAAAAAGCAGAATTTTACAAAGGTGTTTTTGCAGATGTAATTGAAAACAGTGTAAACGGAGTATTACCTGAGGCTGAAAAAATGTCAGCCGAAGAAATTGCAAAAACCGCTGAAGATTTTGCAAAACGTCAGGTTAAAATTGAAGAAATAATGGCGAATAAAGACCTTAAAAAGGCAACAAAAGCTCAAAAAATTCAAGAACTTGGTGGAAGTGTTGAAAACGCATACATGACTTTGAAGAAGAACAAAATCGGCGGAGTTGTTGATGAAACTTCCGTGTTTATGTCTTCAACTATCAAAGGTGGAAAAAACAACGGAACTATCGGTGAGTTGTTGGGTGCGTTGAACAATTACTTTGATGATGCGAGTAAAACTACTCAAAAATTTATCAAAGACAGCATAAATACCGAAAATATTGAGGCTTCAATCAAACAATTTACCAAAAATAAAATGGGTACAAGATTGTTGACGAACTTGGGCTTGTTCGGAACAGTTGCATTGTTCTACACTCAAATTCCAAAACTTTATAATATGGGCTTGAAAGAAAATCCTGCGTTGGCGGGTAAAAAGAACGACAAGGACACAAAAGCTGACCCTTCAAAAGTAAATGCAGATAAAAAAGCAAATGTTGCGTTCACTGGATTGTCTTCAAAATTAGGTTCAATTTCTCAATGGGCGTTCAAAAATAAAATTTCAGGATACTTTACTGATATGTTTGAATTGAACGGTCCTGTAATCTCAGGCGGAGCAATGGCAACATTGTTGTATGGCTTCTGTATCCCGCCAAGACTTAAAAAGGCTCAGGATAAATATGACTTTGGTGAAATCTTGCTTCGTGATATGGTTGCATTTACAACTTTGTTGTTTGGAGCAAAGGCTGTAGCAAGATTATCAACAGACTTATTCTCGAAGGTTACCGGTTTGGCTTTGAATCGTAAACATTTAGACGGTAAAAATATCTTCAAAAAATTTATTGCTTATGTAAAACCAAGCAATGACGGTCATAAAGTTCTTTCGTCAAAAGAATTGACTTCAAAATATACAAATATTGATAAATACAAAGGTCAGGTAAACGGCTTTATTGAATTTATTGAAAAAAGTGGTGGTAATGTTAAAAAAGCATTCACAAAAGACAAAGATATCAAGGCTGCAGTTGAAAATATTGTAAAAAAACATACTAATAAAACTTATGCAGAAGCGTCTGTTTCTGAAATCAAAGATGCGTTACGTGCGGCAAATGCCGAGAATGGTAAAGATATCAAAGATTTCTATAAGTTGTTCAAAGATGGAAACGGAATGCTTGAAACTGCTAAAACGTGTAACAGTATTTTTGACTTCTTGTCAACAATCGTACTTGTTCCGGGCTTGATTATCTGGTTGACAAGAGCGTGTGAAAAAATGACCGCAAAACGTATTAAACAAGAACAAGGCGAACCGCAACCTCAAATAGCAAGCGTTGCTCCGCAAAGAGTAATGACAAATCCGCCTTCAATGGCTGGCTTTTTGGGTAGTGCAAAAGCAAGTTAATCAGTGAAATTTGAAAGAAAATTTATAATAAAAAGGACTTGAGTTAAATCAAGTCCTTTTTTCAATGTCTTTTTGAAATCTTTGGTAATTATTCAACAGCTTCAATCAACGCATTGATATCCGCAACCATTGCATCTGCATCATAACCGTGAACTTTTGCTCCTGCTTCCAAGTTTTCAAATCTTGCAGCAGCACAACCTAAGCAACCCAAACCGTATCTGTGGAAAACTTCAATACTTTCAGGGTGTTTTTGAGCAATTTCCAAAATATTCATTTCTTTTGTAACTTTTTCTGCCATAATGATTTCTCCTTTTTGACTTTTCTTAATTTCCCATTAAACATATTATACACAAAAAAAGAAGGATTGGTATAGTATGGAATTGTTAAAAATTTTTATCAAAGATGAAGTTCCTGCAGTAGGATTGACCGAGTTTAAAGAGAAAAAAGACGAACGAGTAAACGTAAATGTTCCGCAACGCTTGAATTTGAACAAGCCGACATACAGGCAAAATTACAGAAATAATTTTATTATGCCGTAATGTTTCTTAATATTTACTCAAAAATTAGCAATTTTTGACTTTCCAAATCCTTTATTATAATATAAGGGAAAATTGGAGTAATATTATGGCACCGGTAACGGGAAAAAGTTTAATATCAGCATTTTTAAATCCGCAGAGTGTTCAATACACACAACGGACAAAGCCTGCATTTACGGGAGTTACCAATCCTGCTAAAGCGGCAGGTGTTGCTGCTATCAAATATGAACGAGCTCCTCAACAGGGTGCATCTGTTCCTATGACTGATAGAAACGGTAATCCGTTACTTGCAGATTATATGCCTTGCGGTATGCGTTGCGATTATTTTGCATAATTAACTCATTATATCAAGTTTATTTCCTTTCTCTGAGTTTGACACGTCAGGGTGAAATGGGTTGCTGCCGTTCGGTTTAATATTGTTGAGAAAATCAAATGCAACTTTTTGAGAGTTTTGGTTGTTCCGAGCTTCAAAAAATTTCACAGGTTGAACTGCGTAGGTGTATTGCCTTTTGATTTCTTCGATTGCGTTGTTCATAATTTCTCTCTTCTGTTTATATAAAGTTTTTTCTTTATATAAAATTTCAAAATTGAGAAAATTATTTACAAAGTTAACATTTTATTTGCAGAAATCTTTTTGGTGCTAGATAAATTGTGCGGTTTTTGAGGTTTTGCAGGATTTTATGTCTTTAGGTAATCCTGTAAAAATGATTTCTCCGCCGTCTTTTCCGCCTTCAGGTCCCATATCGATAATATAATCTGCATTTCGTATAACATCTAAATCATGCTCAATAACAATTACTGTTGCTTCGTTTTGAAGTAAGGTCGAAAATACATTGAGCAAAGTCTGAACATCTAACGGATGAAGTCCGATTGTCGGTTCATCAAAAATAAACACGGAACTTGATTGAGATTTTCTCATTTCGCTTGCAAGTTTCAGGCGTTGTGCCTCACCGCCTGACAGGCTCGGGGTAGCTTCGCCAAGTGTCAAATAACCCAAACCTAAATCCTGCAGGATTTCCAGTCGTTGTTTAACAATTTTTATATCTTTGCAAACCTCAAGAGCCGTGCTTACGTCCATTGCCATAATTTCAGGGAGTGAATGCCCGTTGTATTTTATGCATTGAAGGGCTTTTGCATAACGTGAACCGCCACATTCGGGACACGGGATTTCAACATCGGGTAAAAACTGAATATCTAAGTTTATTACGCCTGTTCCGTCACAAACAGGACATCTCAAACTCCCCGTATTGTATGAAAAATCACCTGATTTGTATGATAATCCGCTATTTTTAGCAAGCTTGGCAAAAACTTTTCTCAGTTCATCGTGAATGTTTGCATAAGTCGCAACCGTTGAACGAACGTTGATGCCGATAGGAGTAGCATCAATCAATTTGACTTGTTCTATTTCGTCTGCTTCAATTTTTTTGATGTGTTTTGGCAATTTTGTCCCGTTGGTTGATGCTTCCAGTGCGGGAACAAGACTTTCCAATACCATTGTGGTTTTTCCTGAGCCTGAAACCCCTGTAACTACTGTTAATTTGCCTTTCGGAATATCGACTTTTAGCGGTTTAACCGTGTGAATCTTATCGGTTTCCAAGTGAATTTTGCCGTGTTTAAATACTTCTGAAGTTTCCGAGATTTTCTGAACCCGTACTTTTGATTTTCCTGACAAAAATCCGCCGATTATGGAGTTTTTGTTGTTTTCTAACTCTTCTACCGTGCCTTGTGCGATTACATATCCGCCGTTAACGCCGGCTTTGGGACCCATTTCGATAATATGGTCGGCTTCTTTCAAAATTTGAGTGTCGTGGTCAACAAGAATAATTGAATTTCCGTCTGAGAGCAGGTCGTGTAAAACACCTTTTAAACCGACAATATTTGACGGGTGCAACCCGATTGACGGTTCATCAAGAACATACAAAACTCCTGTTGTTCTGTTGCGTACGGAACGGGCAAGTTGCATTCTTTGTCTTTCACCAGTCGAAAGCGTTGAGGCGGCTCTATCTAGTGACAAATACCCTAAACCTAAATCCATAAGTCGTTTTGCTACACTTTGGAAGGACTCGCAAATGCTTTCTGCCATTGGTCGCATGTCTTTTGGAAGTGAGGTCGGAACTTGTTTTACCCACTCGACAAGTTCTGATAGTGCCATTTTGCAGGCTTTGTCTAAACTTATTCCCAACAGTTTTGGGTCTCTTGCTTTTTGAGAAAGTCTTGAACCGTTACAATTAGGGCAAATCTCTTGTTTTAAGAATTTCTCAACTCTTTTCATACTCTTTTCGTCTTTGACTTTAGACAGTGCATTTTCAACGGTATAAATCGCATTATAATAAGTGAAATCAAGTTCTCCCGCTTGGTTTGTGTTTTTTGCCTTGTAAAAAATATGTTTTTTCTCGGCAGGACCGTTATAGACGATATCTTTTTCTTTTTCGTTTAAGTCTTTGAACGGAATGTCCGTGCGAACGCCCATTTCTCGGCAAACATCGGTCATTAAAGACCACATCAAAGTTCCCCACGGTGCGACTGCTCCTTCGTCTATCGTCAAATTTTCATCAGGAACAAGGGTTGATTTGTCAACGGTTCGGACAATTCCTGTTCCGCCACAGCTTGGGCAGGCTCCCTGACTGTTAAAGGCAAGTTCTTCGGCTGAAGGTGCGTAAAAATGTTCTCCGCACACAGGGCAGACAAGTTCCTGTTCGGCTGCAACCGCTAAACTCGGTTCGACATAGTGTCCGTTTGGACATTTGTGACTGGCAAGCCTTGAAAACATCAATCTTAAACTGTTCAACAATTCCGTGCCT
>SFZC01000062.1 GCA_004558955.1 bacterium
GCAAAATATGACTCCGGATTAGGGTTTGTAGTTTTGATGTTTACGGCAATTCTAATGACTGATGTCGGTTGTTACTATGTCGGAAGCAAATTCGGTAAACACAAATTGGCACCGGTAATTAGTCCGAATAAAACCATTGAAGGTTCTGTCGGCGGAGCGTTCTTTGCTGTTTTAGGCTCGTTGATGATATGGGCTTATATGGCATTTTTGTTGGGAATTGATATTCATTGGTATGTTGCTGTTGCGGCAGGCGTAATTTCTACAATCTTTGCTCAAATCGGTGATTTGTGTGAATCATTAATCAAACGTGATGCGGGAGTTAAAGATTCGGGAACAAGTCTTCCTGGACATGGCGGATTTTTGGACAGAACGGATAGTTTTATTTTCACAATTCCGATGATGTATTATTTTTGCAAATGTTTTGTATTCCATACCGAATGGATTAGCTCGGTTGCTAATTTTGTGAAAGGCTTGTTTTAATGACTAAAACGGTTGCAGATATTTTTGGCATAGAAACGTTGACTCAGGAAAATTACAAGTATGCCTTGACTCATTCTTCTTTTACTAAAGAACAAAATCAACCGCATACGATGTGTTATGAAAGACTGGAGTTTTTGGGCGATGCTGTATTGAAGTTGACGATTTCTGATGTTTTGTTCAAATTGCACCCTGAAGCAACAGAAGGCGAATTGTCAAAAATCAGAAGTATAATTGTTTCTGATAACACTTTGGCTCAAATTGCGAAGGCAAACGGGTTGCAAAAATTGATAATTTTGGCAAAACACGAGGAGAAACAAGGTTGTCGAAATCTCAATTCGATTTGTGCGTGTGCTTTTGAGGCTATTTTGGGAGCTTATTATTTAGACGGAAAATATAACGAACTGGAAGAATATATCCGCAAAACCTTTATTCCTTATATAAAAGATGTGGAAGAAAATTTTGCAAATTATAATGCGAAGGCGATTTTGCAGGAATACACTCAAAAAAAAGATAAGACAACTCCGAATTACCTTGTGTTATCTGAATCAGGACCTGAACACAGAAAAACTTTTGAGGTTCAACTGAGTTATAATGATGAGGTTTTGGCGGTAGAAAAAGGCTTTAGCAAAAAAGAAGCAGAGCAAAAATGTGCGTATTCTGCGTGTAAAAAATTAGGGATTATTTAGTTATGGGTAAAATTATTGTTTCACCGTCAATTTTGTCGGCTGATTTTGCAAATTTGGAACGTGATATAAAAAAAGTTGAAGATTGCGGAGCGGATTGGGTTCACGTTGATGTTATGGACGGGCATTTTGTCCCGAATATTACTATTGGAATTCCTGTTGTGAAAGCGTTACAACCTGTTACAAAGTTACTGCTTGACGTGCATTTGATGATTGAAAATCCTGAAAAGTATGTTGAGCAGTTTGCAAAAGCGGGTGCCGATATTTTGACATTTCACTATGAGGCTGTCGAAAAAGAGGAAATTATTCCGCTGATAAATAAAATTAAATCATTGGGTGCTAAAGCTGGAATTTCGATAAAACCTAAAACTGCACCTCAAGTTTTAGAGGAATTTTTACCGTTGGTGGATTTAGTTTTGGTAATGACAGTAGAACCGGGGTTTGGCGGTCAAAAATTTATGTCTGATTGTGCCGATAAAATCGAATATATCAAAAAATACGCAAAAAATGAGTTGATTATACAGGTTGACGGTGGAATTAATGCTCAAACAGGTAAAATTTGTATGCAAAAAGGTGCAACTTCGCTTGTTGCGGGAAGTTATATTTATGGGGCTGCTGATAAAAAAGCTGCTATTGAGTCCTTGAAAAATTAAGCGTTAGTCTCGACTTCGCCTTTACGAAGTTTGCGTTTTAACAATTCATCAAGATTACCGCTTGCGATTTTTTCTTCTTTTTTCTCAACATCGGTTTTCTTATCATCAGACATATTTTCGTTATCTTTTTCTTTTTGAGCAAGTTCTTTTTCTGCTTTTATACCTTGAGTTTCGGTTGTTGCAGTTTTTTGAATTTGATTGTCCGTAGCGTTTTGAGCGGTGGTTTCATTTGTTTGGGCTTTATCTTTATTATCTTGTTTTTCTTGCGGAATATCAGCCGTACTTACTCCTGTTACGTCTTGAATTGTTAGTTCATGATCTTTTACTGCATTGATGTTTGTTGTGTTCTTTTCTGAAATCGCTGTTGATGTGTCTTGAACTTTTGAACCTGCATTTGCTGCTGTTGTACCTGCAGCAATGTCCTTAAATCCTAATGCACTTCGCCAAAACATATATCTGGATAGAATTTCTTTTCCGATATCAATGGTTTCAGCCCCGATTGCCTGTCCTGATTGACCTATAGGTAATCCAGTTTCAATTTGCGGTTGATATTCGTTTAAATCCGAATCGTAACCCATTGCGGTTGTTTGTCCGTCAGTACCAAGTGAAATAATTTGTTCTTTCAGTTCTTTTATTTTTCCGATATTTGTTGATGTTATTTCTTTTTTTGAATAATTTTCAATTTTTGATTGTGCATTATTGACTTCTGACAATAATTGGCTCATGTAGCTGTCAAGGCTTTCTATTGCGTTGTCAGAGGAGTTACCCAAATTCTCGATATTTTTGTTTGTTGAATCAGATAATTCGCTGCTTGTGTCACTATCAGTCTTGAAAGTTTCACCAATTTGAGTAAGACTTGCCCCTTGCTCTTCCATTATTTTACGCTTTTGATGCGGAGTTAAATTTGGATTATCAAGTGGATTTTCCGTTGTGTTATTTTCTTCGTTTTCGTCAGTTTGTTGGGACTCGCCGTCTTTTGTTACATTGTCTGTGGTTTGGTTTTTGTCAGTTCTTTTAACCTCAGTACCTGTTTTGTCACCTTCGTTGTCTGTTTCGGGTGTTTTTTGAGTGTTTATTTCATCTTCTTTATTATCTGAGTTGTCGATATTATCAACATTTTCGGGGTGATTTTGAGTCGGTTGATTTTTCGCAAGTCCGTTTTTTGTTCTTGTCGCAGGCTTTGAAACCGCCATTTCATAGGTGGTTTCATCTGTGTCATTTTTTTCTAAATCGACATGAAATGCTCTTGCCCACTGCAAATATTGGGACGGAATTTCCATACCTTGAGCATCGTATTTTATAATATCTTTTGCCGTTAACTTTCGCCAATCAATTTGTTTTGGCGTTATCATACTAATTCTTGCAACGTCCATAGTAAGTCCTTGTTTTTTATATTGTCGGATTATTTTTAGAAAATCTTTAATAATATGTCGAAAAGTAAATTTCGCTTAATATAACTTAATAAAGTGCGTAAAATCAGAAAATATCGCTATAATAGAAGAAAGAGGATTTTATTATGATGAACTACGAAGATTTGATGAAAAAGGCAAAAGAAGTTTCGGCTAATTCATATTCGCCATACTCAAAGTTTGCAGTTGGTGCGTGTGTTTTGATGGAAAGCGGAAATGCTTATCAGGGTTGTAATTTTGAAAACTCAAGTTACGGAATGACAATTTGTGCGGAGCGTAACGCTATCGGAACTGCGATTGCCAACGGCGAAAGAAAAATTAAAGCGATTGCGATTTATTCACCAAACCAAGATGACTGTATGCCTTGCGGTGCTTGTAGGCAGGTTATTCACGAGTTTTGCGACAATGATGCCGATGTTGAAGTGATTTTGGAAGTCGAAGGAGCTTTGAAAATCTATACTTTGGCTCAGTTGTTACCGTCAAGTTTTTCATTATAATGTATATTTTTGAATTGCTTGCAAATGCTTTCAAGTCTAAAAAGTACCGCAGATTTGAATATGCTGATGAGCAAAACGAGGCAAGATATCTTGCAGAAGAAACAGAAAATTGTGAACATGTATTTTTGCCGATTGATAGCACAAATACTATGTTTGCTTGCAAATTTTGCGGTTTAATGGTGTCAAAAGACAAACTAAAAGACAGAAACATTTTCAGAAATTAACCTCTATTTCCCCATTTGGCGGATTATTTTGTTTTTAATATTTACTAAACTTCTTTTGTTATAAAGGAGGTTTTATGGTCAAAAATTTAGGCGAAGTAATCAATAATATTATGGAAGAAAACGCAACAAATCGAGTGTTAATTTTGACAGAAAGGTTGCATATTTTGGGTACTATTCACGATTATCACGACAAGTGCGAGGAGTGTCACAACTGTTTGATTTCGCTAAAAGATGTTAAAATAGCAAGGATTGAAGATTTGTGTCACTGCGGGATTGATGATTGTGAGTGTAATTTAGAGTCGTTTGTTGAGTATAAATGGTTTAATATTTGTACAAGTTCGATAGTCGGATTTAGTATTTTGGGTAAAAATAATTAATTTAAAAAGAGGAAGGCAAAACGCTTTCCTCTTTTGGTTATCTTTCAAAACCTTACACTTTTCTCTTACGAGCAGCTTCAGATTTGTGTTTTCTTTTAACGCTTGGCTTTTCGTATCTTTCACGTTTTTTTACTTCAGAAAGAATATTAGCTTTTTGAACTTTCTTTTTGAAACGTCTCAAAGCACTTTCAATGCTTTCGTTTTCGCCAACTTTAACTTCTGCCATTTATATTTTCACCACCTTCATAGCTTAATTGTATGTTACCATTATAGTATAAAACCCGAAAAAGAGCAACTTTTGCGGGTTTTGTGAAGTTTTGTAACGAAAATAGGCTGGTTTGTAAGTACTTATTTTTTTACGAAATCAGAAGAAGACTAATTAAACCGAAAGTTTTGCTTCTACTATTTGTCTGAATTTTTCCAAATCTTCCTTCGTATCAATTCCCACAGGTACAAAGTCAACAACAGAAGTCTTAATTCTCATTCCATTTTCAAGAGCTCTTAATTGTTCCAAACTTTCTGTTTTTTCAAGCGGTGTTTGAGTAAGTGAAGTCATTGTTTCCAATGCTTTTCTCTTATATCCGTAAATACCCAAATGTCCGTAAAAATTGCCGTTTATCGGATTTCTCTCAAACGGAATTTTTGAGCGTGAAAAATACAAGGCAAAGTTATTTTTATCAATAATACATTTTACCAAATTCGGATTATTTATTTCCTCTTCATCTGTCAAAACTCTGATTAATGTTGATATATCTGCATTTTCATCTTCTTTAACATTTCTGATAACAGCATCAATACTTTCAGGTTTAATCAACGGTTCATCGCCTTGTAAATTGCAAATAAAACCGATTTCAGGGTGACGGGAAACTACTTCCATAATTCTGTCAGAACCGCATTTGTGGTTTGTTGAGGTCATTTCGACTTCCCCGCCAAAACTTTTAACCTCGTTAAAAATTCGCTCATCGTCTGTTGCAACAATAATCATATCTGCAAGTTTTGCCTGTTGAGCCTTTTCATAAACCCATTGAATAACAGATTTTCCCATTACTTTTAGTAAAGGTTTGCCCTCTAATCTTGATGAGCCGTATCTTGCAGGTATTATTATTGCTGTTTTTGACATTGTTTTCTCCTTATATTTTTAATCTTTTAATTTTTTAGCAAGCCACAATGCGGGAATAATGATTGGAATACTTAGCACTGCCACATATATTCTGGATTGTTGCCAATGACCAAATTGGTTTATCCGGTCTGAAGCAATTATAATTACCTCAATTATCCAAAAAATTATTAATAAAAATATTTGCTTCTTGGTCATTAATTGTTGAATCCTTTATGGCTTTTTCACGACAAAAGATGTCCATTGCTCTTGCTTTATTTCTTCTACTATTTCAAGTTTTTCTCTTTCGATAGCGTCAAGTACCATTTGTTTCTTTTCGTCCAAAATCCCACTAAGTGACATTATAGCACCGCTTTTCATTATATTTTTCAAATCATTCATAATTTCAGCCAGTACAAAATGCAAAATATTTGCACAAACAAAATCGAATTTCTCCTGAACTTTGTCTGCCGTGTTCAGTTCAAAATAACAGTCAAAGTCTTTGGTATCACTTAACCTTTCTGCGACTTTTAGACCGTTTTTGCGGGCGTTTTCTTTTGCTACATCGATTACAGTTTCGTCATTGTCGCAACCATAAACAAATGAAGCTCCGAGTTTTTTTGCCAAAATTGACAAAATCCCTGACCCCATGCCTATATCCGCAACTTTATCACCATGTTTCATATATTTTTCATGGGCTTTCATGCAAAGTTGTGTTGTTTGGTGAGTTCCTGTTCCAAATGCACATCCCGGTTCAAGTTTAATGATAACTTCACTGTCTTTTGGTGTATATTCTATCCAATCTGGAACGACCGCAATATTTTCGGTAACGTGTGTTACGTCCCAACTTTCCTTCCATTTTTTTGACCAGTCTTCGTTTTCCTTCTCTTCAAGAGTAAACTCCCAAGAACCCAATTCGTCTTCTGTTAATCCTCTTGATAAAAATTCTTCTCTAGCTAAGTCTAGGACATTTTCTATATCGTAGCGTAAATCCTCAATATCATCGTAATCATTTCGCAAAAATACTCGCAAAGTTCCTTCCGTCGTTGCGACCATTTCCAAGTCTTTGTAAGTTTCTTCCGCCAAAACGATACCTTCACAATCAAAGTTGTCAAAAAATATCTCAGACAACAAATCTTCCATATCAGGATTGATTTGTAATCTTAGTTCATAATATTTGTTTTCCATTGCTTAATTCCCGAAATTTCTTAAAATAGTAAACTATTCTAAGTAAGCACCCATTCTTCTGAATTTGTCGTATCTTTGATTACGCAAATCTTCTCTTGACATGCCTGCCAATTCACCAAGTGCCTGCTTGATTGTATCTTTTAATTGAGCAGCCATTTCATCGTAATTTGTGTGAGCCCCTCGTACAGGTTCTTTAATCGCTCCGTCAATAATTCCGAATTTTAGCAAGTGTGGAGCCGTGATTTTTAATGCGGTAGCGGCTTCCAAGTTTTTAGAAGCATCACGCCACAATATTGAAGCACAACCTTCTGGGGAAATTACTGTGTAATAAGCATGTTCCATCATGTAAACTCTGTTTGCAACTGCAAGTCCTAACGCACCGCCTGAGCAACCTTCACCTGAAATTACCGCAATTACGGGAACTCCCAATTTTTGCATTTCTTTTAGGTTCGTTGCAATCGCAGCACCTTGTGCGTGTTCTTCGGCACTAATACCAGGGTAGGCTCCAGGTGTATCAATGATTGTAACAACCGGAATATTGAATTTATCGGCGTGCTTGAATAATCTCAACGCTTTTCTGTAGCCTTCAGGTTGTGGCATCCCGAAATTGTATTCCAAATTTTCTTTTGTTGATTTACCCTTCATTGTCCCGATTATCATAACAGGTTGACCGTCAATTTTTGCCAATCCGCCTACAATCGCCCTATCGTCAGTGCCGACTCTGTCTCCGTGAAGCTCGACAAAATCTGTACAAATTCTGCTTACATAATCCATAAAGTTTGGACGTTCAGGGTGACGTGCAATCTGCATTTTTTGTGTCGGATTCAGATTTGAAAATAATTCTTTTTTAAAATCTTCCGCTTCTTGTTCTAATACTTCAATATCTTTATTTACGTCCATGCCGGATTCCTGACTCATTTTTTTTAATTCCTCAATCTTTTCCTGAATTTCCAATATAGGTTTTTCAAAATCTAAAACAGTAGTCATAATTACTCCTTATTCGTGCATAGCCAAGAGGTTGGATAAGGTTTCTCGCAACTGTTTACGAGGTGAAACAATATCAACTTGTCCATACTTCATTAAATATTCCGCAGTTTGGAAATCTGACGGAAGTTTTTGTCTGATTGTTTGCTCAATAACACGGCGTCCTGCAAATCCGACACGAGCACCCTGTTCTGCAATAATAATATCCCCAAGTGTTCCGAAGCTTGCTGTTACACCACCAAAGGTAGGGTCTGTTATAAGGTTAATATATAATAAACCTGCCTCATCAAGTCTTGCACAAGCACAAGAGGTTTTAGCCATTTGCATAAGACTCAACGCACTTTCCTGCATTCTCGCACCGCCTGATGATGAAACTACCAAGACCGGTAATCTTAATTCAATAGCTTTTTCAATAATTCGTGTAACTTTTTCGCCAACTACACTACCCATTGAACCGCCCATAAAATCGAAGTCCATAACCGCTGTAGCAGTTCTATGACCTTCGATTGCTCCGATACCCGTAATAACTGCATCGTTCAGGTTTGTTTTCTTTTGAGCCGCTTCAATTCTGTTTTTGTAAGATTCTGTATCTACAAACTCCAACGGGTCTGTCGGTCTAATTTCCGCAAACATTTCTTCAAAAGAACCTTCATCAAATAATTGCTTGATACGAGTTCTTGCATTTATTCTGAAATGGTAATCACAAACAGGGCATACCATTGAATTGTCTTCTATATCTTTTTTTAAAAGTTGAGCATCACAGTGAACACATTTTGTCCATAAATCGGGGTTTGCCTCAATTTCGACACGAGCTTCAAGTGCTCTTCTTTGAATTTGTGCCTCTTTACGCTTTTCAAACCAATCTTGAACTGTCATATATTTATCCTTTTATATATCCCTACTTACTCAAAATACAAGAAAATATTTCATTCTAACAATGAAATTATACATGAAAAAAATGTGATATGCAAAAATTTCACAAAAATAAAACAGAACTTAATATAATGCTTAATAATTTTTATCATTATTAATAGAGGTATCTCTGTGATGTTTTCTTATTTGTTCGGTCAATTCACCCGATATTTTGATGTTTTGGAGAGCCATGTGATATTTTCGCAAATTCGCAATACTTTCGGCTTCTTCCAGTAAATTTCGGTCTGGCTTTCCGCTTGAGACTTCATCTTTTACTTTTTCAAATTCTGTTTTTGCCCTTTTGTTAATAATTTTTGCCACCACTTCGTCTAAATCATTCCCGCCAACACCGTATTTTGCGGCAATTTCAGGAACTGTTTTGCCTTGTGGGAAGGTATAGAGCCAATTTACAGACAATCTGTCACCTTCTCCGACATTCATAATTCCTTTTTGATGCGGAGTGTACATAATATCATTTTTGAACGGACTGTGTCCTAAACCTACGGCATGACCGATTTCGTGCAAAATCGTATGATAAACTTCGCCTTCGTCCATATAATCGGCATGGACAAGTCCGTCTGTTAAGCCGATTGAAACATTTGCACTATACAATCTGTTTGCCTTGTCATAATGGAAATAGCAATATCCCAAGGCTTGACGTTCAACTCTTTTCCACTCAATATCGACATTTGAACTGTTTAAATTATCTACAATAAGAAAAGAAACTTTACCGTTTGAAATCTTGTGCCATTCGTCTAAAGCTTTTTTTACCAAACCTCTGTATTTCAAGTCCTGACCTTGTTTTGAGTAAAACTTCATAGGTGCGATATAGACCTTCAACGGCATAAATGTCCAACGAATTAATCTGCCGTTTTTTACGGATTCTTGCAAATAAGTTTTCTTCTCCATATTTTTATTGTATAATAAACTGTACTATAAGAAAAGTAAGTTAGATTAGAGTAATAAACACAGACTAAGGAGAAAAAATTATGGGTATGAATTTAATGAACATCATGAAAACTGTTCAAAAAGCACAAAGCAAAGCTGTTGAAGTTCAAAAAGAATTGGAAGATTTGGAAATAACAGGTGTTGCAGGTAACGGTTCAATTAAAGTCATTTGCAACGGTCAAGGTAAATTCAAATCAATTAAAATTGCTCCTGAAGCAATCAATCCTGAAAATCCTTCTTCTGTTGATTCTGATTCAATCGAAATGTTGGAAGATTTGATTACGGCAGCAATGAAACAGGCTAATGACCAATCTTCTAAAATCATGTCAGATAAAATGAAGAAAATTACAGGTGGAATCAGCATTCCGGGATTAAATTTCTAATGATTTATCCAAAATCCATAGCGGCACTTATCGAACAATTCCAAAAATTCCCTTCGGTAGGTCCAAAATCAGCACAAAGAATGGCTTTTCATCTTTTGAGAATGACTGAGGCTGATGTGGAAACTTTTGCAAAAGCAGTGATTGAAGCAAAGAAAAACACGCATACTTGCGAAGTTTGCTTCAATCTTTCTGCTCAAAGTCCATGCGAAATTTGTTCCTCTACTTCTCGTGATAGGTCAGTAATTTGTGTTGTGTCAGAAACCAAAGACCTCATTGCGATTGAGAAAACGAACGAATATAGGGGGCTTTACCATGTCTTGCAAGGCTTAATTTCCCCGATGGACGGAGTCGGAGCCGATGATATTCGTATAAAAGAATTATTAAATCGTTTGACAAGCGATGAGGTTAAAGAGGTTATCCTTGCTCTCAGTCCGTCAGTTGAAGGCGAAGCAACAAGTCTTTATCTTACAAAATTGATTAAACCCTTCGGAATTAAAGTTTCAAGAATTGCGTTCGGGCTTCCTGTTGGTGCAGATTTAGAATATGCCGATGAAATAACTATAGCAAAAGCCATTGAAGGCAGGCATGAAATTTAATTTTTGCAAAAGAAAACCTGATTTCTAAGAAATCAGGGAAAAATTTGTAGGGGAAAAATTAAATTGGAGTTATTAAAAAAACTTATGCGATGTGCAACAGTTGCTTATTGTAACTTGCGATAAAATTCATTTGTTCCAATAATAAATCTGATCTGTCAATATAAGGTTGAGCAGGTGCAACTGCTGTTGTTACTTGGTTTTGATATATATCGTTTAACTTTTTGTCAATCTTTTTTAAATTTTTAAGTGCCATAATTATCTCTCTCGTTTCTTATTTATTTATCTCTCGTATATATATAAAGTATATACACTTTTAAAAATTTCAGAGTTTGTTTTATTTGTTACAAAACTTAATAAAGATAGCTTAGAGAAAAGATAAAGCCTTATAAATATTGGATTTTAAGATTTAATGTGAAGGATTATGATGTCAAGTTTGTATATAATATGGTATATAATAGGAAATAAAAACGAGATATGTTAAATATGCAGGATAGAAATAATAAAAAGAGGGTGTCTTCGTATTCAAGGAAACGTAAATATTCAACCGGAAGTGCTGATAGTGCTTTTGAAGCATACCCTACTTACAGAAGAAGAAAACAAACATCATTCCGTAAGGTTCTTACTTTGATGACTATTGTTTTCTTTTATCAGTGTTTGCAATTTTTCTTTTTGCAAGCAATAAAGACTTTTTGAATGATAAGTTTGGTGAAAACTCCTTCTTATCGGGAATTTTGACAAAATTGTCAAGAGGGAACAGTTCAAAAGAACCAGGGTTTACTTTGCCGTTTGGAATGAGAAGGCAAAATATTTTGTTGTTAGGTGTTGATTCAAACGGTGCAGATTCTGACTTGTGGGTCGGAACTCGTACTGATACTATGATTTTATTAAATATTGACCCGAGAACAAAAACCGTCAATGCGTTGACTATTCCTAGAGACAGTAAAGTTTATTTGCCAAAAGGTATGGGTATTCAAAAGATTAACGCAGCACACGCTATCGGCGGTGTCGAAATGACTAAAAAGACTATTGAAGATACTCTTGGTGTACACGTTGACAGATATATTATGTTCCATGACGATGCGGTTCGTGAAATCGTTAAAGCTTTAGGTGGTGTTGATATTTATGTTGAAAAAGACATGCACTACAATGATAATGCGGGACATTTACATATCAATTTGTCAAAAGGTAAACACCGTTTGACAGAAAAAGATGTAGTCGAATATTTGAGATTCAGGCACGATGCTCTTGGTGATATCGGTAGAACTCAACGTCAACAATGGTTCTTGAGAGGGTTGCTTGCTGATTTGCAAAAACCTGAAACTATTGCAAAAATTCCGCAAATTATTTCAGTTGCGAATAAATACGTTAAAACTGATATGTCGGTTTATGAAATGTCACAGTATGCGGCACTTGCAAAAAGTTTCGACAAAGATAATATCGAAAGTGCAATGCTTCCGGGAGCTCCGAATAAGCATGGCTATACAAGTTATTGGATTCTTGACCCTAAGAAAACTCAAGAAGTTGTTGACAGGCTTGTTTATCGTCAAATGGCTAACGAAAGAAAAGAAACTTACACCGCAAGTATTATGAGTGCTCCTGGAAAATCTCAAGAAGCAAGAGAATTGAAAGAAGCACTTGAAAAAGCAGGCGTTCAGGTTAAATGTTCCGGAACTTTGAGAACTGCTCATTCTCAGTTCATTGCCCATTCAAAATATGTAACTATTGATTACTATTCTGATTTGAAGAAGGAAGTTCCTGAAGTTAAATCAAGACAATTTGTTTACGACCCTGCAACATATATGTGTGCAGATACCGATTTTACAATAGTAACAGGTGGCGATAATAAATTTTAATCTGTATTAAGGAGGGCTTTTTATGGTAATGAATGCAATAATTAACCGAAAAAGTGTCAGAAGATACTCAGAACAGACAATTCCTGATGATGCTATAGCTAAAATCTTGGAAGCGGGCAGATTGGCTCCGTCTTGGGTTAATGTTCAGCCGTGGAAGTTTGTGGTGGTTACAAATCAAGAAGTTAAAGATATTCTTTGTGAGGCTTCAGGCGGGCAAAAACAAGTGAAAACAGCACAAGCCGTAATATGTTGTGTTGCAGATTTAGAAGATTGGACTAATACGAGATTTGGCAAGATTTTGGCTGAAAAAGATATCGATGATGCGACAATTACCGCATATTTATCTTCTAAAACCTTAAATCCTTCAAATTTGGGCGAATATGAAGTGCTGTTGCGTAGTGTGGAACAGGTTACTTATGCCGTTGCTTATATGACATTAGAGGCTCAAGAATTGGGAATCGGAGCGTGTGTTGTCGGAGCTATTGCTAACGAATTAACCAAAAGTGATGAAGATTTAACTAAAAAAGTGAAAAAAGAACTAGGTTTGAACGATAAACAAATTTTGGTTGATATGATAACTCTTGGCTATGAGTTAAATCCGAAAGAATCTAAAAAATTCAGAAAAGAAGCAAAAGACGTTATATTTTTTGAAAAAATTTAGTGTGTCGTCAATGATTGAAAACCGTTAAACAATATGTTATAATTATAAAAAGAATTTAAATGAGGATACAAATATGATTTACTTAAATGAAGGAGATTTTACAATTATGGTGATTTCTGTAATCTTGCTGGTACTTGCAATTATTTTGGTTGTTGCGTTCTACGGAATGTACACAGGTTTAATAAAGAAAAAAAATAAACTTAATGAGGCAATGAGCGGTATTGATGTTCAACTGAATAAAAGATACAGTTTAATTCCGAATATCTTGACTATTGCTAATAAATTCATGGAACACGAAACTGAGTTGTTTGGTCAAATTTCAGCATTACGTTCTCAGGCTGCAGGTATTCGTTCAACTCAAGACACTATTGCAAAGAAAATTGATTTGGATAATCAAATTGCCGCAAAAATGGGTCAGTTGATGGTTAATGTTGAAAATTATCCGCAACTGAAATCAGACCAAACAATGGCAAATGCAATGCAAACGTATAATGAACTTGAGGAACATATTGCCGCTGCAAGAAGATTTTATAACAGTGCGGTTAATGATATCAATAATTCTATTGAAATCTTCCCTAGTTCCTTGGTTGCGGGAATGCTCGGATTGAGTGTTTATCCGTTCTTTGAGGCGAGTGAGGAAGCAAAAAAAGAAATAAACGCATCTGATTATTTAAAATAATTGATTTTTTTAACGGATAATCTTCGGGTTATCCGTTTTTAAGTGCTTGTAGCTCAGGAGAATAGAGCGTGAGTTTCCGAAGCTCAAGGTCGGGGGTTTGATTCCCCCCAGGCACGAATTTAACAAAAAAAGGTTACTTTTGGTAAGTAACCTTTTTTATTATGCTACAGGAATGAAAACTGCTGTAAGTCCGGGTTTTATGTTGTTTGTGATACCGTCAGAAACTGCTCTTCCCGTACCTGTTGTAATTTCGGTGTGACCGTAACGTTTGCTGTATCCGCCTTTACCTTTGCCGTATACCAAAATGCAACCTGCAGGTAATTTTTTAGGGTCAACGCTTGAAACAGGAATTTCTTTGAAGTTTTTATTTGCTCTTAAAATTCTTACCATTTCATGAGCATTGCCGTTTACATATTTTCCGAGACCTGCTGCAGCGATTGCGTTTTTAACATATCTTGCACAAAATCCGGTAAACCCTACGGCTCTTTGAACTGCTGTTCTTGCAAGTCTTAAACCTGAAGAAGCACAATATCCTAATCTTTCCCAGAAAGACAAGTTTTGTGTAGAAGTTCCAATGTTAGAAAATCCGTTGTATGAGAATTGACTTACTCCTGTCGTTAAACTGCCAAATTTATAGTTTGACAAGTTTGGTTTAAAGGTTGATAAGAATTGGTTTTGTTGCTTAACTCTGTTAACATAAGCGGCTGCAATATTTCTCATATTTTGAATGAAAACGTTACCTGCGGCAAAGAACGTATTCGCCATTGCCATAAACGGGTTGAAGGTTGGCATCGGCACTAACGGACGAGGACAACATACAGGCATAGCCATAGCAAACGGGTTAATTTGCACAGAAACAGGCAATCTGTAACCGTGAGCAATGATTGGTCTTGCAACCATCGGTCTAAAATAATTCGGTCTAATTACTTGTGCAAACATTTCTCTATAATATCCCCTTAATCGTCCCTTATTTATGTAAAGTATATAAACTTTGTATAATTGCTATTTATGAAGTCTATTATTAAGAAATATGAAGAGAAAATTAATTAAACGTTTCTTCGTCAATCAGGAGTACAGGTTTGGGGATAGGGTCGGTGGAAAGTTCATCAACTGTTGCTCCTGCACTTTCGAGGTCTGCTTTTACCTGTTCAGTGTTTTCAAGTCTTTTGTTTACTTGTGCACGTTCTAAATATAGTCTGTCTTTGAGTAGGAAAATCCTATCCTCATCTGCGTTTACTATCAATGTGTCGTAGATGTCGAGGGCTTCTTCAAGCATTCCTATATTGTATAAAAATTGAGCTTTGTCCCACAAAAATTGGTCACGTTCGTTTGAGTTTGTGGATTTTGTAATTTCGTTGTCAAAATCTTCCAAGGCTCCCGTGTAGTCGCCGATATAGTATTTTACAAAAATTTTGTTATCAAAGTTCATTATGTTAAATTCATCGGCACTGAGTTTGTAGGCGGTGTCGTAATCCTCAATAGAACCCGAGTAATCTCCGATTTTGAATTTAGAATACCCTCTTAGAGCGTACCATTCCTGAGCAATCGGGAAAATTTTAGCACCGAGTGTGGTTAATTTTATGGCTTCGTTATAGCGTTCGTTTGTCACGAGATTTTGAGCAATTCCAAACGGGGAAATATATATAAACGCTGAAGCAATGATGATTATTACAGTTAAGGCTTTTATAAGTTCAATTTTGAAGATTGAATAGTATTTGTTATCAATTTTCTCCGATATCGGAAATTTTACGATTTCGTATTCCCCATAGTGCTTAAGTAAACGCTTTTGAAAAATATATTTGCACAAAAGTGTACTCAAATTACAAACAACGAGCAAAACCGAAAGCATCAGTATTGCGTTAACCACCCAAGTATTATTTACAAAGAGTGCAAAATGAGGAAATATCAATTCATACAACGAAGCAATGAAAAGAAGAAATATACAAATCGTTGAAATTCTTTTGTGAAATCTAATTTCTTTCCACACGGCAAGGATTTCTTCTGTCGTAAATTCTCTTGCAAAACTATACCCGACTGACGGGTTGTGGGTTGATTTTATGATTGTATGATTATCTATATTTGTATAAAAATTCAAAGGTGAATATTTATACAGTAAATTAAATATATTCTTCTTCGTCATGGACATTCCTTTAGAAGTTATAATAGCATAAAATATAGCAACTTTAGCACTGCAAAATCTGCGAAATTTTCAATTTGTTACTATAGTTTAATTCCAGCCGTTAATTAAATATAATTCTTCTTAATACACTGTAACAATTACAATAAAGCACGAATTTTATTGGTAATTTCTTCTTTTGTTGAACCTTTGTAATTTATTCTTGAAGATGTGATAGGTTGCTTGTAATCGTATTTGTTAATCGAACGGGAATCAACAATCACTGACGGCGGTAATATAGACCACTTATACAGTGCCGTTGACATTCGTCTGTAGAATTTGTCAAGCCATTCTATTTTTTGTTCTTTAGGAACTTTCTTTTTCTTTTCGTACAAAAATTCTGAATTTAGCATGTCTTGATAATATTCTTTTCGATTTTCAATTCTCCAAATTATCTCGTCCAAAAATTCATAAGGCATAAGAGCATCTTCCGCAATCAACGGTTTGCCTGTTTTAGGGTCTATTGCAAGTTCAGCACCAGGTTTTTTGAGAATAACGGATTCAGGTATTGCATTTTTGACTTCTCTGTTTTCGTTAATCCAGCGGGCAAGTGCAAACAGTTTTGTTTTCGGAACATCTGCAATCGGTGCAAATCCGCCGGACATATCACCGTTAATCGTTGCATAACCCATATAAAGTTCTGATTTGTCTGAGGTTGCGATAGGCAAACAGCGACCAAATTCATTACTTATTCCCCAAAGAAACATTGCACGGGAACGAGCCTGGATATTATCGGGAGTAAAGGATTTTGTGTATCTTCCGTTCCATTTCTTTTCAACCTCTTTGAACAAATCGTTTAAGCAGGCTGTTGCTGTTTCAACCATTGGTTTTATTGTTGCTTCAGTGAAGTTTATGCCAAGATTATTGGCAAGTTCTTCGGCATCGGATTTGCTTTCTTTACTTGTCAGTTTTGAAGGCATACTGATTCCGAAAACATTTTCTTTACCTATAGCATCAGCAAGTAAAACGGCACAAACGGTAGAGTCAAGTCCGCCCGAAAGTCCTAATACTGCACGCTTAAAACCTGTTTTGGCAAAATAATCTCTAATACCTTGTATTATGGTTTTGTAAGTTCTTTCTAAATCAGGTTCATATTCAAGTGTGTAAATCTTTTCTTCAGTTAAACTTTTTTCTAACCCTTTTGTAAGCGGATAAATTTTCCCGAGACCTTGCAACGGGTTGACTATCAGGAATTGTTCTTGGAAGGATTTTGCTCTGGCTAAAAGTTTTCCATCCTTGTCAAACACTCTGCTGGACCCGTCAAACGAACTGTTGTCAATCGCTCCGACTTGGTTTACATAAACCATTGGAGTTGAGTATTCTTTAGCAATATAAGATAGCATATTGTGCTTTAATTGCTCTTTTTTCGCTCTTGTCGGAGAGGCGGAGCAGTTTACGAAAATGTCGGGTGTTTCTTGTGATAATTCTTCAATTGGGTCTTTTGAGTACATTGTGATTTCGTTGAAAAATTCTTTGTTGTTCCAGCAATCTTCGCAAATTGAAATCCCGTATTTTATGGTGTTGATAGAGGATGTTTTATTGCAAGTTACAACGCTGTCCTCGTCAAAGTTCCCGAGAGTGTTTTCAGGTTGAACCCCGACAACGGGTGATGGCTCAATATATCTGTAGTCGTTAAATTCCGAATATGTCGGAAGTAACGATTTTCTGATAATACCTTGAATTTTGCCCTCACCAAGTATCGCAACCGAGTTGTAATACTTTTTACCTGTTAGGTGGTCAGGTTTTCTCGGTTCAACAAACCCGACTAAGGCTGTAGTTTTGGTTGTGATTTTAGCAATTTCTTTGAGCCATTTCACATTTTCCGAAACAATAATCGGGTGGCGGTCTATAGTGTCCTCAATCGGGTACCCCATTAAAATAAGTTCGGGAAAAACTACCAAATCCAATCCGATATTTTGTGCGTGAACAATATTTTCAACAACCTTTTGGCTGTTATACTCAATATCACCGACAATAGGGTTGATTTGTGCTAAACCTATCGAGCCTTTTTTGAACGGTGCTAAAAGTTCTTTTAATTCCTTTTCAATTCTTTGTTTTTCAACTTTGTCCTGACATTTGTCATAATTTTCGGACAATTCGTAAATCTTATTAATATTTTCGCTATTCATTTTAAACCTCGTGATAATTATATATAAAATGAATAGATTTGTCTAATTTCAAATAAAAACTGTGTCCTTCTTTCTGTTATTTATATTGATTAGTAATTCGGATACTTCATATTGCCATATTTAATTATATGTTGAGAACAAGAAGCACCGGTATCGTGTTTGGTGCAGGTATTGCCATCATCTGGACGTAATCTGTTATCACTAAGAAGTGCAAAAATAAAAACATCTTTTCCTAATACATTTGGTTGTTTACTAAAACCATTAGTGTCATACCAAATTGCACCGCAAACATCATTGCTAGTTGTACTGCAATTTCCATTAGTCCTTAAAAAGAAACTAGACCCATCGTTCATAATGATACGAATTCCATAGTCAGCAGCATATTGTCCTACTCTTCTTGAAGCATCACTGAGACTATAAACTCTGTAGTAGTAATTTCCACCACAAACAGTGGAAGAACCAGCACTTTCTGATTTAGTGCATACGTTTGCAACTTTTAGATAAGGAGCTAATTTAGACCATAAACGATACCCTGATTCGTAAGTTGCTCCTTGCCAATTACTTCCCCCCGAAGACTTACTAGCTTGTTCTGCCCAAGTGAGGACATCTTCTCCGCTTTCTTCTACTGCTAATTTGATTGTTTGATTCATTGTGCTATAAAATTTTTTTACTCTAGAAACAGTTTGTATTTCATTAATTTTATTTATCAAACTAGGAATTGATAATGCAGCAACTACACCAATAATTCCGAGAGTTATCAATATTTCCGCTAAAGTAAAACCTTTTTGATAATCTTTTCTCATCTCTCGCTCCTTAATAATATATCTTAAATAAAAGATAAATAACTCATATTTCTACTTTATTTAAGCGAAAAATTTCATATTTGTCAATATTTACTTAAAAAACGTATAATTATCTCAAATATGAGGGAATAATGTCATCAAAGGAAGAAGTTAGAATTTTAATTATGCGAGAAGCACTCACCGTGCAAAAGCTTGCTGATTTATTAACTCAAAAGACAGGTAAGGTTTATACTCAACGGAGTTTGCAAAATAAAATTTTTCTAAGTTCTTTGAATTATGATGAGGTCGAAACAATTGCCGATTTACTCGGGTATGAAATAAAAATAGAGAAAAAACGATAAAATTAATATTGTATTTTAAAAGTTTAGTGTTAAAATATGAATACGCATAGCGGTATCGTCTAGTGGTTAGGACGAGAGATTCTCATTCTCTAAACAGGGGTTCAATTCCCCTTACCGCCGTTTACCTATGGTATAGGCTTCTATTTTAGGGAATTGAACCCTAAAGGGTTCAACCTCTCAAAAAATGCTCAACGGTTCGCATTTTTTTCGGCAAAGTCCTTACCGCCGCCATAACTAATGGGTTGAAGGTCTTTGTAAAATATTTTTATGTCGG
>SFZC01000225.1 GCA_004558955.1 bacterium
CTTCTGTTGGTTCGGCAAATATGGATTACCGTAGTTTTAGACTTAATTTTGAAGTCAATGCATTTGCGTATAATGAAAAACTAACAGCGCAGTTAAAGAAAGACTTTGAAAATGATATGAAAAAGAGTACTTTACTTACTCCTGAGTATTTTGCTAATCAATCAAAGTGGCGGAAATTCAAGCAATACTTTTCTCGCTTACTTTCACCAATTTTATAAAGAATCGAAAAACGATTATACATATGATGATACAAATAAAGTAGTTTCTCTATAGTTATTTTTTGCAAGCCATACGAAGAAATTGGATAAGTTGGTGTTTCTTCCTTCAAAGGGCAGCAAACTTCTTTTCCATAAACTGTACCACCAGATGAAATAAAAATCATCTTTTTAACATCACTTCTCACACAAGACTCCAACAACCTTGAAGTCACAATAATATTTGCAAAAAGCTCTTGAGGAATCTGTTGATTCGAAGTTGTTGGAACAGTTGTACTCACAAGATGGTATACAACTTCTTGCCCCTCTAATAATTTGTCAAAATTTGTATTTTCACTAAAGTCAGATTCTACATAAGAAACATTTTGAAGATTTAACTTTCTTAAATCTTCAAAGAAATTAATATTCCTATCAACTAAAGTGATTTCATTACTCTCATCTTGTGAAAGTTTTATTGCTAAATTTGTTCCAATAAAACCAGCACCTCCAAATAAGATTACCTTTGTCACTGTATTCTCCTAATTACTTAAAATTCAATTATCTCTAAACAATCCTTCATATTTATCAACAATAAAGTCCCAGCTAAAGCGTTCTTGAACTTGTTTTGTTGATAATTTGTCTAATTCATCAATTTGTTCTTGAGATAAAGTTTCTGATTTTTCAATAACATCATGAAGATTGTCTTTATCCCAATACACAGCACCGTTCTCACCTACCTCTTTATTAAATCCAACATTTAGCAAAAGATTTAATTTTGTAGATGAAAGCGCCTCTAAAAGTGATGGATTCGTTCCACCAACTTCGTGACCATGGAAGTAGGCAAACGCATGTTCACGAATATATTTCAACAATTCTTGGTTATAAACAGTTCCTACAAATTTAACACGAGAATCCTTGTCAAATCCAGTTTCTTTTTTCAATTTTTCATAAAAGGCATTTTGTTCAACATTAGTGATTAAGACGAAATCTTTTTTAGTATTAGATTTCATAAATTCACGAATCATTGCTTCATAGTTATTTTCTGGAACAAAGCGACCAACTACCAAGTAATAGTTATTTTCAGAAACTCCCTTCTCTGAAAACCATTCACGAACAATTCTATCTTTTGATGTTAGTGATGATTTGTGAAGATCAGTACCATAAGCAATATAAGTTGTTTTAGGTGAGTATTTTTGATAATCTTCTTGAATATATTTTTCAATATTCTTACTATCACAAACTAACAAATCCGCATTTTTCACCATTAAAGATTCCGAAATCTTCCAATAGCGGCGAACTGGAGCACTCCACTTTTCACGCATCCACTCATGACCATCAGGATTAACAAATAACTGACCACCTAGTGCGTGAATCTGATTTCTATACTTATTAATGAAAGGACCAATTCGACATGCAAGAACATAAAAAATAGGTTCTACATCTTTATTGCTTTTAGAAATCTCAATAGCTTTTTTTAGCGCCGCAATATCATATGCGATTGCTCTTGCTGGACCGATATTTGGAACATCAATGTTAAAACAAGTTGCACCATTATGCTCAAAAACATCTGCTGTAATATTTGACTTAGCTGAATTTTCACGCATGCAAGCAACAAAATACTTAATGTCATGATTTTTTTGATTTTCTGTTAATTTTTCGACAAAGGTTTCAAAACCACCATATTTAGCTGGTATTCCTTTTGAACCTATGATATAAACGCTTTTCATTTTTTCTCCTTATTTTTAAAACAAAAGAGAGGTTAGCGACTCCCCTCTCTCTTCAACACTACTGCAAATGTTTTAGCAATGATCTTGATATCTTCACTGAGACTCCAGTTTTGGATATACTTCATATCGAGTGCCACGACTTCTTCAAAGTTTGTAATATCACTACGTCCACTCACCTGCCAAAGACCTGTAATCCCTGGTTTAGTTGTCAGGCGTTTAAAATGATGCAATTCATAGTGATGATATTCGTCAAGCGTCGGAGGACGTGTCCCCACCACTGACATATCGCCTTTTAAAACATTGATAAATTGAGGTAACTCATCAATAGACCAATCCCGCAACTTGTGCCCAAATGGAAAAATACGAGGGTCATCTTCCATTTTAAACATCAAGTTTGTATCCAAATCATTTTGTGCAAGTAATTCCTTTTTACGTTCTTCTGCATCAGTATACATGCTTCTAAACTTGTAAATATCAAAGACCTTACCATTTTTACCAACCCGCTTTTGCTTGAAGATTAAAGA
>SFZC01000226.1 GCA_004558955.1 bacterium
GCGCCTTTTGCCGGTCCATTGCTCGGTCCGCGTCTCGATCCTCCTCCGAAGAAATCTCCAAAAATATCTCCAAAGATGTCACCTGCCGGAACAACTATCGGACGTGCTGAAAAAGTGTGCGGACAAATAGGAACTACTGCTATCGCTTCTGTTTGCGGTGCTAATACGGGACCGCCTGCCGCCATTCCGTAGGCGGTTGAGCCAGTCGGGGTTGAAATTATAATTCCGTCTGCCAAGTATTCGCACACGAATTTTCCGTTAATTTTAAGTGCAAATCTTGAGGTTCTGCCGGTTGCTCCGCCTTTTACTACAAAATCGTTCAGTGCCGAATATTTGCCACAACCTAACATCATTCTTTTTTCGACTTTGTATTCCCCATTCAAAACTTTTTTAACTGTAACGTCCAAATCATCAGGCGTAGCTTGGGATAAAAAGCCCAAACGCCCTAAATTCACGCCTAAAACAGGAGTTCTTAAATCCGAATAAAATCTCGCAGTCTTTAAAATAGTTCCGTCCCCGCCGATTACAAAGACAAAATCAAACCCTTCTTCTAAGTTTTCGGTATCCAAAACCTCGTAATCAATAGAGTTTGAGCGTAAAATACCTTCCAAATTGTTTTTTACGATAATAGAATTTTCTATTTTATTATTAAGGCATATCGCAAATTTCTTCTTCATACCACAAGTTTATATCAAATATATGAAATTTGACAAATTCGTAAAGTATTTTGCCCAAAATGTAATATAATAATCGTATGAAAAAGCGACATTTTGTGTATATTTTATTGACTAAATCCGACACCTTGTATTGCGGTTACACCGATGATGTCGAAAAACGCTACAAAGCCCACTTGGAAGGGCGAGGGGCTAAATATACACGGGCGAATAAACCTGTTAAACTCTTGTGGCAAAAGGAATTTTCAACAAAAAACGAAGCTTTGAAAGAGGAATATCGTATTAAACATAAACTTACCCGCAAGCAAAAATTTGAACTGATTAATCAAAAATCTTGATATTTAAGACTTCGTCCTCGTTTGAATTGCCGGATTCTGTGGTGGGTTCGGCAGGTCTTAGTTTTGGAGTTTCAGAATTTCCCGAATAGTCAAGAATTTCTTTCGGTACTTCTTCAAATTTGTTTTCGTAGTCAAACTCGTAATCCTCAAGGTCAAAACCGTCCAGAATACCTTCTTTTTCTACTTTTTCTTTATTAATATAATCGTCCAAAGTCGAATCGGTTACGGGTGTGTATTTTGAATTGTCATTGATTGCATCATACAATTTATCAAGTTTTTGATTGATTTTGTCGAGTTGTTTATTCTGTTTTTCAAGGTGTTTTTGCGATTTTTCAATATCTTTTGTGTATTGCTCAATCAAGAATTTTCTATATGCTTCTTTTAATTTTTCACTGTCCTTCATTCCTGAAATAGAGCGAAGTTTACGGTAATCACGATATTCCATTCTGTAGTCTTTTTTTAAATGTTTTACCGCATATTTATACTCATAATCAATTTGTTTCAAGCGGTCTTTTTTATATTGCTCATTTTGTTTTTTCAGAATTTTTGATTCTTTTTCCTGATTTTTCTCTTCACGTTCAATAACATCATACTCTTCAACCCCGTCTTGAACAACTTTGTAGCCGTTTGCACTGATTAGTGGTTCAACGTTTTTTTGAAAGGTTACTACACGAGATTGATTTCCTTTTGTATCAATGCTCCAAGTTCCTAAAAATACTGGAGTTTTGCCCGTGTAGGCTATTGCTTGAACTGCAACCCTGTCAGGTTGTGACTTCAAAAATCCCAGTGGAAAAATGTCCCACCTGTAATCATTTAGGTTCAAGTTCATGTATTCCTTCCAAAAATAAACGATTGCATCACGGACTTCATCAAGTTTGTAATCGGTTTTGTTTGCGAAATCATAGACAAAAATGCTGGTTTGCCAAATTCCGTCTTCTCTACTTCCTATTTTTTCTTTAACTAAAATCTTTTTGCCGTCAGCGGAAAAATCTACGGGTGTAAGCGAGCGAAAAGCCGCATAATCGCTAATGCTTTTATCGGTCGATAAAATAGGTTCGGGAATCCTGTGCATAATATTAGCCTTTAAGATTTTTTCAAGCGGTTGGTCTTGTCCGTACAACGGAATTACAAAAACATCGGCTGCAACAGATGCACTGTCAGTGTAATAATAAATCGCAGGGTAAACCAACATAGAAAAATCAGGTGCAACAATGCCTTGTGCGTTGATTTGTCGTTGAGAATACAATCTTTTGCCCAAGCGAAGTTCAGTACTGCCCGCAGGACTGTTATATTTTACAATCTTGTATGTCGGATGCGGAACATATTTAAAATCTGACGGGGTTTGAACTTTTCGAATATCAAGTTCTTTTTTCGATTTGTCCTGATATTTTGAAAGTTCTTCATACTCTTCCACCGTCAGATTTTAAATAT
>SFZC01000227.1 GCA_004558955.1 bacterium
AAGTTTATTTCTGATGAAAGAAAGGCAAAAGGGTATACACAGAAACAATTATCTGAATTGTTGGGAATCAGTGATAAAACAATATCGAAATGGGAGTGTAGAGTTTCCCCAACAAAAGGATATTAGAAACAATCCATGAAACACCTGCTTGCGTTAAAGGAATTACAATAGAATACTATATTTTTTAACATGCATTTCTATATTGATTTGCATGTTTTTAATTTCAAAAAAAAATTTAAAACAAACACTATATAACACTTGACAACAGTTTGCAACTGTTATATACTGTTATCAAGAAAAGAAGGAAGGATATAAAGAATGAAAATTATAATCAATACTTCCCTAATGGTTCCCATATATGAACAGATTGTTGACCAGATTAAAATGCTCATACGCAACGGGGAACTAAAGGAAAACGACAATCTTCCATCTGTCCGTACACTTTCTAAGGAACTAAAAATAAGTGCTTTAACTGTAAAAAAAGCTTACGACAATTTGGAAAGTGAGGGCTTTACGGTTACAGTACATGGAAAAGGCACTTATGTAGCGGCTACAAATACAGAACTGCTTTTGGAAGAACAGAAAAAAGAATTGGAAGCGGATTTGGAGCAGGCTATCCAAAAAGGCAGACGATGTGGTATTAGTGATGAAGATATAAAAAGTTTATTTGAGTTGATATTGGAGGGTTGATGTATGTTAAAAATTGAACACTTGAAAAAGCATTATGATAATTTTTCTCTTGATTGTTCATTAGAGCTTATGTCTGGATGTGTAACAGGCTTGATTGGACAAAATGGTGCTGGAAAAAGCACAACATTTAAGGCGATATTAGGTTTGATTTCAACTGACGGCGGAAATATTACCATACTTGGAAAGGACAGAAAAGACTTCACAGCAAAAGATAAAGAGGAATTGGGTGTAGTATTGTCGGATTCTGGTTTTAGTGGGTATCTGAAGATAAAAGATATTATCCCTATATTGCAGAATATGTACTCAAAATTCGACAAATCACTATTTATAGAACAGGTACGGAAATTTCAACTACCTATGAATAAACAGATAAAAGAATTTTCAACAGGAATGAAAGCAAAATTAAAAGTGCTGGTTGCAATTTCACACAATGCAAAACTGCTGATACTGGACGAACCGACAGCAGGTTTAGATGTAATCGCAAGAGACGAATTGCTTGAAATGTTAAGAGAATTTTTGGAAAAAGATGAAGAACGCTCCATTTTAATCAGCTCTCATATATCCAGTGATTTGGAGTCGCTATGTGATGACCTTTATATGATACATGACGGAAAAATTATTCTGCATGAAGATACAGACGTTCTTCTTAGTGACTATGCTTTATTAAAAGTAGACGCAGAACAATACAGCAAGCTGGATAAACAGTTTATATTGCGTTCCAAAAAAGAAACATATGGATATAGCTGTCTGACAAATCAGAAACAGTATTATATGGAGAATTATCCTAAAATTGCCATTGAAAAAGGTACAATAGATGAAGTCATTACCATGATGATAAGGGGGACAGAACAATGAAAGGTTTATTCGTAAAAGATTTGAAATTGATGATGTTACAGAAAAATTTTCTGTTGCTCATTTTGGCGATTGTAATCGGAATGATGATATTTACTGATGATGTGATATTCCCATTAAGTTTTCTGAGTTTCATTGTATCACTTTTTACAGTAAGCACAATCAGTTATGATGATTTTGATAATGGAAATGCGTTTCTGTTTACATTACCTATTACACGTAATCATTATGTGAGTGAAAAATACTTCCTTGGTCTATTATTGGGGTGTATGGCTTGGGTTTTGGCAACTGTTTTAGGAATAATTACAACTGTATTGAAAGATACATTACCTATTACAGACTTAGTACAGAGTTCATTGATGATTTTACCTATTATGATTGTCGTTCAAGCAATCATGCTTCCTTTTCTGCTAAAATTCGGTGGAGATAAAGGAAGAATTGCTATGATTGGTGCATTTGGCGGTCTGGCAGTAATCACTCTCGTTATCGTGAAAGGAGCAGAAGCCATTTTCAATATTGATTTAGTTAGTCTGTTAGATAATTTGCCAACTGTAAGCATGGGAGTTCTTATCGCTATTGCAATTATTATCGCTTTGTTGATGTTATTGGTTTCAATGAAAATCAGTTTGTCAATTATGAACAAAAAAGAATTTTAAAAAGGAGCAGGTTTTTACCAAAGAACAGATTTATGAAAATGCATGGGGATATGGCTATCCGGCAGACCCTAATAATCTGACTTCATTCATACGAAAATTAAGAAAGAAGATTGAGCCGGAGCCGGACAGACCACGCTATATCGTCACTGTCTGCGGATTGTCTGTATGAACATTTTGGACTGGAAAATGGTGCAGATATTTTGAATGCATTTTTTGATGAGGTAGAAGAACGTATTTATGAAGAT
>SFZC01000008.1 GCA_004558955.1 bacterium
TTTTCTTAAAACATTTAATCCCCAAAACGTAAAGAACATTGTTACATCTTTTCCGCTTGCTTTAGCACCATTTGCAATAATAAAGCTTGCAAGTGCCTTATCTAAATCATTTGAAAAAACAACAATTGTTTGACCATTTTTAGAATTGTTGTTTTGGGATGCTTGTTCATTATTAACACCTTTTTGAATTGTCGCAACTATTTTTTTATCAGTATTACTCAAGTTCAATAAAGTATTATTTGTAGAATTACACCAAGCCTCGACATCAGAATAAAAACCTCTGTCGGTTGAAGTTATTTCTAAAATCTCGCCATCGTTTAAGTTTGATATTGTGCTTGATAATTTCATAATTGGTCCGGGGCATGATAAACCGCAAGCATCAACTTTAACAACATTGGATGTTCCTATATTTGCAGTTTGTAATTCTTGTGAAACTTTTTTAACTTTACCGTTTTTATCTTTTTCTATTTCATTATAAAGTTGCATTCCGCCCAAGAAAGAATAAACATTATTGTATCCGTTTTGAATTAATATCCTTGAAGCTACATAACTTGTATAACCGGTATTACATACAAGAATAACTTTTTTGTCTTTTGGAATTTCATTAATTCGCTCTCTCAGCTCTGCCAGCGGAATATTAACAGCACCATTTATTGTTTTTATATTATAACTTTCAGGTATTCGAACATCAATTATGTAAGAACCTTCAATATCCTCGTAATACGCAGGTTTAACTAAACCTTTCAAAATATTGTCCGCACACATTCCCAAAATATTTACAGAGTCTTTTGCTGATGAATAAGGTGGCGCGTAACACAATTCACTATCCAATAATTCTTGAATTGTTCCTTGATTTCTCATAACGGAGGCAATGACATCAATTCTTTTTTCAACACCTTCATATCCTACGGCTTGTGCACCCAAAATTTTACCTTCGTTATTAAATAATAACTTATAAAAAATTGAAGTAGCATCAGGATAATATCCTGCATGAGAATTTCCAAAAGTTAAAGCTTTCCAATATGGAATATTTTCTCGTTGTAAAGATTTTTCATTATAGCCAGTACAAGCAACCGTATAATCAAAGACTTTTAATACTGATGTCCCTTGAGATTTTTTATAAGTTGATTTTAAATTACAAATATTATCGGCAATAATTCTGCCTTGCCTGTTGGCAGGTCCTGCTAAAGGTATTAGAACATCGTTATTCGTTACAAAATGTTTAATTTCTACACTATCTCCACCTGCGTAAATATTTTCATCATTTGTTTGCATATTTTCATTAACAATAATGCCTCGATTAATTTCTAAGTTGGAGTTTTTTGCTAATGTTATTTCAGGTTTTACTCCGATTGCTAAAATTGCTATATCATAAGGAATTGTTTTACCTGAATTTAGCTCAATTTCTTTTTCTTTAAATACTTTTACTCCGTCCGATAAAATTAACTCAACTCCCTTATCTCTCATCTCGTTTTGAGCAAAACACGCTACCTCATTATCAACGGGAGCAAGAATTTGATTAGATAATTCAACTACTTTAGTATCAAGTCCTAAATGAGCAAAGTTTTCAGCCATTTCTATGCCGATAAATCCTGCTCCTACAACAACAGCTGATTTAACATTATTATTTTTTATATAATCTTTTATTTTATCAGCGTCAGTCAAACTTCTAACCGTAAAAATATTTTTATTGTTAACGCCTTCTAACGGGGGAACTATTGGATTTCCGCCTTGAGCTAAAACCAATTTATCATAATAGAATTTTTCTCCATTTGAGGACACAACGAACTTTTCTTCTCTATTGATTTTTACGACTTCTGTATTTAGCCTTACATCTATATTAAACATATTTTTGAATTTTTGAGGATTAGATACAAGAATTTTATCCCTATCATTAATAACGTCAGAACAATAATAAGGTAAGCCACAATTAGCAATAGACACTTCATCAGTGCGTTCTAATATAGTAATTTCACAACGCTCATCTAACCTTCTTAGTCTTGTTGCACAACTTGCACCACATGCTCCGCCGCCTATTATAATTACTCTCATATAATCTCCTAATATATTTATATTCGTATATTAGAATATTAGCAAAAATTTTTATTCTTTGTCAATATTTTATAAATTGACAATATTCAAACATTATAATATTCTAATACTATGAAAACTGATAAAGACATTGATATAAATGAATATTCAGAAATTTTTAAAGCTCTTGCACATCCGACAAGACTTACTATTGCATATAATCTTTCTAAAAAAGCGGAGTGCAACGTGAGTAAAATGAGCGAATGTTTAGGTGTTCCACAACCAACGGTTTCTCAGCATTTAACAATTTTAAAAAATGCAAATGTAATAACCGGTTACAGAAACGGTAATCAGATTTGCTACAAAATAGAAAATCCAAAAGTAATTAAAATATTAAAACAAATGGTCTAATTTTGGATTTTAAAATTACATTTAGTGTTACATAAAATTGAAATTTCGATTTTAAGATTACATTTTTAAATTACATTTTACTAATTTTTATTCAAAAATGTAATCGTTATTTCTAACATTTCATCCGGGAAACATTTTAAACAAAAAACACTCTTTAACCTTGTTTTAAAAGAGTTTTAAACGATTTTTGAAAATTTTCTCAACGATTACATTTGGAGTTAAAATTACATTTTTTGAGACAAAAATTTTGCTTCCCTTAAATATTTTTAAACGTGGAAATATGCGTTTTAAATGGGTTTCCGACAAGTGGGAAATTTTTAAATAAAATCTCTTCAAATGTAATTAAAATTATCCTTTTTTTATCCTTTTTGAAACCTAAACAGCGTGCGAGATTGAGGGCAAAATGCAGAGATTGAAAGGAAAAAAGGATAATTTTAAGGATAAGAAAAGGATAAAAAGGATATTTTTATAATAACATTTCTTTAGACATGGGAAGAGGCAACAAACCCCAACAAAACTAAATACTTTCCCGATTGCTTAAGATTACAAATTTATAAAACTATACTTCTAATTATATTAAATTTGAAAAATTGGTTGAATAAATCATTCCAAACTGATTCGCTTTTTGATAGTATTCGTGAACAAATTTTTCTACTTTCTCTGAATTTCGAAAAGTCTGCTCGATTTTATCCATTTTTCCTATAGTAATATCTCTTTTTTTGATTAATTCTTCTGGAATTTTCAAGTTTTTGCTTTGATATTCTTCAATTTTATCAAGTAATTTTTGAAGTTTGCCAAATAATTTTCCAAAAACTTTTTTACTTATATATTCATCCATTCCATCGGCAAATAAATGGAAGTTCTTATTAGAAAAATTTTGTCTTCTTTCTATACTATTAAATTCACCATTACTATTTATTGCTACTATCTTCTTTAGGGCAAAGCGACGAAATGCACTAAGATCTCCTCCGTTTGGAGAACTTAAAGGAGCGGTTCTTCCCTTTCCAAATATGTCAGGGTGAGAGTAATATAATTCTAAATTTTTTGCTTTTCGTGTCATCAATTGGTCAAACATCCCTGGAATATTTAGTAAGGCTTCCGTGCACTCATTATGTGTACCATCACCTTCTCCAATAATAGTTGTTCCTTTTTTAACAATAACTCTTTCAAATTGTTTTTGGGCTGGTCGATTTAACGCATCTTGCAATCTAATATAAATGCTTTTAATCATATAAATATTAACTTTTCGTAACAATAATTTTTCAAAAATTAAATCACTGAAACTTATCCACGGGCTTGACAAACATGTTATAATTAATATTATGGGTAGAAAAAGATTATGCCTAGAATGTAGGGTGGGAAAAGCGTTAGCGGTTCCCACCTTTTTAAATTTCAAAGTGTTAATCAGTGGGCTAATGTTCAATATTTGAGGCATCGACAATGTTAATCATTCGCAGTTGTCAGGAAGTTGAGCAGACCTTGCATACCGAGTTTATAGCTGTCGATTTTGAAGCCCGTAATTTGTCCGACACAAATATCTGCAAACATTGAATGATGTCTAAATTCTTCTCTTTTATAAATATTTGAAATATGTACTTCAACGGTTGGAATTTTAACCGAGGCTAAAGCATCTCGTATTGCAATGCTTGTGTGCGTGTAAGCCCCTGCGTTCAGGATAATTCCGTCAAAATTACCCAACGCATATTGGATTTTTTCAACAATTTCACCCTCAAAATTGCTTTGAAAAACCTCAATGTTTACCCCTAATTCAAAAGAATATTCGTGGAGTTCCATTTCTAAGTCTTTGTAAGACTTTGAGCCGTATTGTTCCGGTTCTCGCACTCCTAACATATTCAGATTAGGGCCGTTTATTATTAATATATTGAAATTCTTTTCCATATTTGCTATTATACACCTTCATGTCAAGTTTGTAAACTTTTGTAAAATATTAAAGCATGTTTGTAACCATGTTTTCATGCTTATAATATCATGCATGTACAAACTATCCCAAAATCTCCTCCCAAGATTATTGTTCAAGTCGCAAAGAATTGTGACTTTTTTTTTGCTTAATTTTCTCCACCGACAGACATTTGGGAAGAAACTTCGGCAACAATTCTTGAGATATCGGGACCGCCGACAGAAGCCTCTAAGATAAGCGGAGCATAGATTAGCATTGTTTCACGATAGTGCATTGTTTCTATATCAATTACGTTGAATTCAATAAAATCTTCGCCCACATACATTAGTTTTCCGTATTCACCGCCTGTAGCCCAACGAATAAACAAATATTGATTTTCGTATTCTTTCAATTTTTCTACTAATTTCATATAACCTAAAATACCTCTACATCCATATTTTTAGTGATTTTAAACCAAAAGTCAAAATTAACGATTAAAAACTAATTAAAAAACTTTCTGACAGAGCCGTCTTTGTGGTGAGAAGGCCAACCGCAAACCGTTTCAACCACTTTCAAAACGACATCACGGGGAGCATCAACCTGATGAACCATAAATTCTTGACCTGTGCTTTTGAGTTTGAAAATACATTTTTGATTTTGTTCTGCGGGAACATACAAAGACGCGATTTCACTTTCTAAAAGTCGTTCGATTTCTTCGGTTCTGTCCTTTGCACCTTTGATAATTTCGTGATAATTACCGCTTAGTGCGATTATACGGTTTGAGAAAATGTGCCTGCCGTCATCTCTGTACAGAGTTTGGGGTTCAAAATTGCAACGGGTTGTAAAACTGATTTTTCGCCACAAAATATTGATTACTGCAACGGTTTTCAACGCATCAGTGTCAACGTAAATATTTTGAGTGGTGATACCACGAGAAGAGAAAGATTGCTTCAAATTGTCTGAAATTAATTCAAGACATTCAATCATTCTTGCAAAAATATCGTTTGAGTTGACCGTAGAGTGTTGGTAATCCAAGAACTGCTTATACATGTGAGAAGAGATTAACTCGACTCTTTCTTGTATAACTATATCTTTCTTTGCAGCGGTTTCAGAATTATCAAAACTTTCAAAATTATTATGCAATTTCATTTCCTTTATCTATCATATTTTTAGAATAAACATGATTTTATGTAAAGATTATATTTTTTTTCTTTACAAAAATGAATACTTACATCGGGGTATTTGTGGGGAATAAAATTTAAAGAAAAATATGAAGGGATTTTTGAATGACGAACCCTTTGTTAAGCACACCAAATATTCATGCCGAACTGGTTTCGGCATCTCTTCCAAAATCAAAATAAAACAAATGATAAGGTACTAAAAATATTTGTAAAATAATGTTCCCCACTTTGCGGGGGAACCGAAATCTTTGATTTCGAAGGGGGAAAAAGAGGTAATCAGATTCTGAATAGGCAAAAAATCACTTTTCGCTTGCTCAAAGGATTTTTTAAGCCTTTCAGAATGACGAAAACTTTTGGAAGTCCACCAAATAGTCACTTCAGGGCGACCTTTTTGCGGTGTCTTGTTGTTTCCCAGAAGGTCGTAAACCGTCGGTTGGGCATACTTGCCAAACAATCATTTTTAGCAAGATACACAAGTGAAACTCTTTATAATAACTGTTTTCCGTTAGAGATAATTTGAACTAATTTGCCTGAAAGCTCTTTTATTGTTTCGTTTGTATAATTGCTTTTTGGGGTGGTTTTTGAGATGAAATTTTCTGTTATGTGCTTGAACCCGTTTTTTATTTCTTCCGAGATTGTTCGGGTGTATTCTTGGTATTTATTTTTGTAATGCTCAACGGTTTTGTTTGGAAAATATGAAAATTCTTGAATTTCGAGCAAATCGCCATTTTGATTAAATCGTTCGATTTTGAGCGGTTTATTTTGAGGAAGGAGCCATTCTTGAGCTGACAACAAATGCCCATTGTCCGAAAATTCTTTTTTGTATTTGATGTTGCCGTCTTGACGGGTCTCTATTTTGTTCCCGAAAGTTATCTGTGAAATCCTCATAGTTTTATAATACCACAAGGTTCAATTTTTACATAAGGTGACGGCACTCGATGATGTCGAGTGCCGTCACTTGTTATGGGGATTTAGGATTGGAAAACTTTTTATGCTGCTTGTTCTTCTTCAGTTGCTTCAAGAACTTTTTTGTAGTCCGGAATTGTTAGTTCTTCATCTGGGAAGAAGAATTTGTTACCGTGCCATTCCTTTTTCTTTCCGTAATATGTTTGAACAGCCTCAGCATTTTCTTCTAACAATGCCCTTTTTGCTTTTTTGATTTGTTCGTCTGTCGGTTCGTCAATGCCTTGTTCTTTTAGTGTATCTGTAACGATTTTGTGGATTGTTTCACCTTTGACAACTTTGTGAGTGCCGCCGTGACCGTTTGCTTTGCCATTGCCTTCGCCGTTATCTTTTCCGCCGACTTTGCCGCCATTGCCGTTACCGTCATCGACTTTACCGCCGTTGTTGTCGTCACCGATTTTTGGTGGAACTGTTTTCTTGTCATCTTTTACAGGTGTTGTGTCTTTGTCATCACCTTTTAATTTGTTGTACAACCACGCTCCGCCTGCGGCTAACAAGCCTATGCCTGCTGCGATTAAACCGGCTTTGCCTGCTTTTGTTTTTGTGATTTTTTTGAAAACTCCTTTAATTTTTGAACCTAATCTCTTAAAGAAGCCAGGCTTTTTAGTTGTGCCAGGTTCAGGTGTCGGATTTGGTGCTGGATTTGGTGTCTGTACGTTAGTTGTACCTGAAGTTGGTTTAGCACCACCTGTAGGATTTTGAGTTGCACCTGTGTTTTGTGCAGCACCATTAGTTGCTGTAGCACCTGTTGCTACCGGTTTTGCTCCGCTTGCAGTGGTTGCACTTGTTGCCGTTTGAGTGCTTGCACCGTTAGTCGCTGCCGTACCTGCTGCTACAGGTTTTACTCCGTTTGTTGGAGTTGCACTTGTTGCAGGAGTATTTGCGGTTGGTTTAGTACCGTTTTTCTTTTGCTCTGCTTTCCAAAGTTTTTTCTGTTCTTTTTGAATTTGTTTTTTGGTTTTGCCTACAAGACTTACTGGCTCAGCAGGCATTTCAACAGATGCTGTTTGCAAATATTCAGGTTTAATTCCTGCGAAAGTTTGAGCAGGTGTGTTGAAGTTTGGTGTGATAATTTGACCATTTCTTACAACTGCAGGTAAGTTCGGAGTTACAATTTGACCATTTCTTACAACTGCAGGTAAGTTCGGAGTTACAATTTGTCCGTTTCTTACAACTGCCGGTAAATTAGGCGTTACGACTTGTCCGTTTTGTACTACTGTAGGTAAGTTTTGAGAAATACCAGTAAAGTTTTGAGTTGTACCTTGACCGCTCAACAATTCTGAAATTTTTGGCAATTGGATTTTACCGTTTTTCACAATCGCCGGCAAGTTTGCTGTTGCAGCTGTTTGTGCGGTTGCTTGTTGTGCTTGTCTTGCGAGTATTGCTTTTTCTTTAGCAATTCCTCTGCCTAATTTTCTGTTTTCGGCTTTAATTTGTCTTTGTTGTAATGCTACTGATTGTCTTCCGTATTGGTCGGCAATTTGTTGTTTGTCTGTCATTCCAAAATTGTTGTTTGCTCTCATTGCTCGTTCGTACGCAGCAAATTTTTGCCCGAATTGAATTCCGTTTGTCATTTCCTAAATTCTCCTTTATTTTCCCTTTTGTATATCCCCTATGTATTTATAAACAAATTTCGTGTTTCAAAATTGCCTTTTTAAAGATTACTTGTTTAATAAAACTTAATAATCTCTTCCGAAAATCTCAATCATATAGAGTATGCGTTTTATTGAAAGGGGGTATATACTTAATCTGTGGGTGAGAGAGGATAATATGATTATTAGTAAGAAAAAACGTAATTCGGAAGAGTTTAAAAAGTTATTTTGTACACAACCAAATGACGGTGGGTTGGCAAGAGAAGATATCAAAAAAATTTTGTTAAATGCTTGTGCTAGAACAGAACATTCAAAGGTTGAAGAACCAGAAATTGTTGAGGAAGATGACGATTTTGATTTTGATATGTATGATTATGGCGAGGTTACGGATGAAGAAGTTGCCGAATACATTGTCGAAAATCCGAATGAGGTTGTTGTTAATTTCCCGATAGTTTCAGATATTCAACTTGAGGAAAAATTACCGTTTTTTAAATCAATTTGGGGTAAGTTAAATCAGGTTTGTATCGCCGAAGCGTAAAATAAGGCGAAGATTTTTGTAACGAGTTTGCGTGATAATTGCAAAACAAATTCCAAATCACGCCACAGCTGTCCCGAATAATTTTTGCTAGTAAAATTACTCGTCATTCTATCTATTGTAGTGTGTGGAAAAGCGGAGCGGTTCCTAACTTTTTATAAATTTTTATCAAAATTTGTAAGATTTGGCGTTTCTGTAATATAATATTTTTGAGAAAAGGAGATAAAATATGTTTCAAGTTTATACGTCAACAGACAAATCCGAATTATCAAAAAATTTAATCGGCGAATTTAAAGAATGGGACGATGCAATGGACTGTGCAGAGCAAGCCGTTGAAGGTAAAACCGGCATTCGCTATATTGTTGAAGAAACAAACGGGACAGTTAACAGTTACGGAGAACAAATCCCTACTGTTGTTGCAGAAAGCGATTTTAACTAATATTAGCTTTCGTTTGCAGGATTAACAAATTTGTCGCAAAATGTTTTAAAATATCAAAAAACGGGCTAAGTTGTTAGTCCGTTTTTAATTTTTCTATCAATTTCAAATATTTTTTATAATCTTTCCCCCAAGTTTTTAGAGTTTCAAGCACCTCTCGCAGGCTGTATCCGATATCAGTCAGCGTGTATTCGACTTTTGGCGGGGTTTGGTCATAAACTTTTCGCTCCAGAAGTCCGAGTTCTTCCATTTCTCTGAGTTTTGAGGTTAAAACTTTTTGCGTAATTCCCGTTACTGATTTTTTGAGTTCGCAAAAACGTTTAGTACCCGTTAAAAGTTCTCTTATGATAAGGACTTTCCACTTGCACCCGAGCATTTTCAAAGTTGTTTCTATCGGACATTTAGGTAAATCTTTGGATTTCATTTTCTCTCTCCAAGTTTATACTAACAAAGTTTTGAAAATAGTGCAAAGTGTTAATATTTCACAATTTCGCTTAATTCTTCGGTGGTAAAATCATATTCTTCGACTGTTCCGTATTTTGTCGGCAAAATGAATTTAATAAAATTGTTTGTTGCTTTTTTGTCAGTTGTCATGACTGGAATATATTTTTCGGGCGGAAACTTTTTCAAATCTTTATAGTCGTATTTTTCAATTAAATCATTGCATAAAAATTGATAATCTTTTGCTATCAAATTCAAGTTAGTTGCTAATTTTACGGCAAATTTTATACCTTCCACAACGCATTCGCCGTGAGTGTATTTGTTGAATTTTGTCAGTTTTTCGACTGCGTGTCCGTAGGTATGCCCGTAGTTCAAAATTTTTCGCAAACCACTTTCTTTTTCGTCCTGTTGAACCACTGCGATTTTTAATTTTACGCACGAAGAGATTAAATTTTGCATTATATAATCTTCTTTTTTCAGGATTTTTTCGTGGTTTTCGTATAGAAAATTTAACAAATTTTCTTCACTGTCGGAGTTACAACTTTTTTCGATAAATCCGTATTTCAAGACTTCGCCAAGTCCGCTTTTATATTGTTTTGAGTCTAAAGTTTTCAAAAAGTTTGTATTAATAAAAACGACTTTTGGTTGATAAAACGCTCCGATGAGATTTTTCCCGAAGTTTGAATTTATCGCAACTTTTCCACCAACCGAACTGTCTGTCATTGCAAGCAAGGTGGTGGGAACTTGTATAAAATTTATTCCTCTCATATAAGTCGATGCCACAAATCCTGTGATGTCGCCGACAACGCCCCCGCCGATTGCAATAATCGAATCTTCACGTTTGAGTTTTTGTGAAAGTGCAAAATTTAAAATTTTTATATAATTTTTGTAATTTTTTTCTTTTTCGCCGTCTTTTAATACGAAAATTTTGTTTTTGGGAAAATCCAAAACTTTTGAATACAATTTATAAACTTTTTGGCTAAATACGACAATATAATTTTTGTTGTTACACGCTTCAATAATTTTTGATTTCAGGTTAGAAAGTTCGTCATTGTTGATGAAAATCGGATATGATTTTTCTTTTGATTTTATGTGCATTTGTAATTCTTTCATAATGATAAAACTCCCATAATTTCCGTGATGATTTCTTTAATCGTTTTGTTGTCCGTTGTGATGGTTATTGTTGCTTTTTCGTAATTGTTTTTGCGTTTATTTATAATCTCTTCGATTTTTTCTGTTGTCATTTTGTTGTTCAATAACGGTCTTGAAGTGTCGTTTTTAATTCGTTCAAAAATTGTATCAGACGTGGTTTTTAGGTAAATTACAAGAGTATTTTCCAGTAAAAAATCTCGAGTTCCTTCGTTTTCAAACGCTCCGCCACCAAGTGCGATTATTTGATTTTCAGGTTTTGTGAGTGTCAAAATCGTTTGTGTTTCAAGATTACGAAAATAATCTTCGCCGTATGTTGCGAAAATTTCGCTGATTGTGAGTTTTTCTCTTTCCTCAATAAGAGAGTCAATTTCCACAAGTTCACAGTTTAATTTTTTCGATAATTCTTTTGCAACGGTCGATTTTCCGCTACCCATCATTCCCGTTAATGTTATTGTTTTCATATTTTTATAATATATGAAATTCCAAAAAAAATAAACAAATTTACTGTTTTGTCGTTTTTGCTTCGCTAAGTTGAGATAAAATTACTCCGCTAATCATTAAAATACACCCTAGAATTTCACGCAAGGTCATCGTTTCGTGCAAAATCAGACAACCTCCGATTACGGCAAAGACTGATTCCAAACAAAATATTAAAGAAGCTGCAATCGGTGGAGTGTGTTTTTGTCCGAAAATTTGCAAGGTATAGGCAATCCCACAGGTTATTACGCCCGCAAAAAGTATCGGAATTGTACAGTTTATAAAGTCTGAAAGTTGCGGGTTCTCAAAAATTAACATTAATGGAAGTGATAAAATTCCGACAACGAAAAATTGAAAACAAGAGATTTTAACAGGATTATTCTTTTGTGATAAAAAGTTTACGACTACAATGTGTGCCGCATAGCAAAACGCACTTATTAATAATAATATGTCATAAATGCTGAAGCCACTTGCAGTATTTTTGCAGCATAACAGATATAAGCCGCAAAGTGCCAAAGTTATGCTGACTAAAATAAGTTTTTGGATTTTCTTTCCGAAAAATGACAAAATAATCGGAACAAAAATTATGTATAAAGAGGTTATAAATCCTGCTCTTCCGGCTGTTGCTTGTGGCATGCAGTATTGCTGAATTGTCATTGCAGTGAACAGTGCAAATCCGCACGCAAGTCCTGCTTTTGTCATTTCTACATGTTGTTCGTGTTTGATTTCGGGAGTTCGTGTGTCTTTTTGAATTAGTTTTGCTATGAAAATCACCGGAATAAGGCTCAATCCGCCTAAAATACTTCTTGCAAAGTTGAAACCGAACGGCCCGAGATAATCCATTCCAGCTTTTTGTGCAACAAACGATAGACCCCAAATTGCAGCAACCAAAAATAATGCAAAATTTGAAAAAATCTTTATGTTCATAAAATATCCCTTCAATTTAATTATAGAAGTTCTTTTTCTTCTTGTCCACAAGTTTTGACTTTTATATTATAATATTTTCAACGGTTTAGTAAAAAGGGAAATTTAAAATGTCTGATTATAAAGAATATTTGGATAACGGGATTTATGATGTTCAGGATGGAAAGTTTGAACAGGCGATTGAAAAATTTAATAAGTCTATCGAGTTAAAAAATGATTGGGAAATCCCGTATTTTTACCGTGCAGTTGCTTATGATGCATTGAAAAATGTTGATAATGCTATGCTTGATTATACAAAAGCAATTCAACTTAATCCGAACATGACCGATGCGTACTATAACCGAGCAAAAATCATTTTGTCTGATAATAATGCGACTGTTGCAGAGATTAAAAATGCGATGGCGGATTTGGAAACAGCTTTGTCTCAAGATGAGAAGTTTGTGGATGCTTTGTTTGCAATGGCTGCGGCTTATAAAAAACTCGGTGATTATCACAAAAGTTTGGAATATCTTGAAAAACTTTTGGAAATTTCACCTGATGCAATCCACGCAAAGGCTTTGAAAAAGTTACTTTTGACGAAATATATTGTTTAGTTTACAAAAATTTATAATTTTACTTCCGTTGGGTTTAAGGTAGGATAGAAATGTAGAGTTTTGGTAAATTTCGGCGTTAAGTTTGAATTTGAAAAGAGTTAATTATAGAAGAAAGGGTAAAATAATGGCAAAAAGAATTGGAATTGATGTTGGCGGAACCAATGTTAAAATTGCGTTGGTTGATGACGGAAAGATTATTTATTCAAACAGTGTTCCGACCTATGCTCAAATGGGTTATGAATACACCGTAAATAATATTAAACAGGCAATCAAAGACTTGATGAAGGAAACTGAAACAACTGCAGCTGATATTAAAGGTATCGGTTTTGATTTTCCGGGACAAGTTGATTACAAAACAGGCGTTGTAAAATTGGCTCCGAATATTCCAGGCTGGGTCAATGTTCCGATTGCTCAAATGATTGAAGAGGCATTTCATATTCCTACAAGAATTGATAACGATGTGCGTTGTGCAGCGTTAGGTGAGATGAATTTCGGTGCAGGCAAAGGTTGCCAAAATTTCGTTTGTATCACGGTTGGAACGGGTATCGGTTCCGGCTTGGTCGTAAACGGTCAGTTGGTTAGAGGTGCTGCTAATGCTGCGGGTGAAATCGGTCATATTAAACTCCAAATGAAGGACGGACCTATTTGCGGTTGCGGTGATACGGGGTGTTTAGAAGCATTTGCTTCAGGACCTTCAATCGTTGCAATGGCTCAAGATTATTTGAAAAGCGGAAAATCTACCAAATTTAGAGAAATGGCGGGTGATGGCGAAATCACACCTTATATTGTTGCAAAAGCGGCTGAAGCGGGTGACCCTGTTGCCAAAAGAATTTTCACAATTATCGGTGAATATGTGGGCATGGGATTGGTTAGCGTAATCAATCTTTTGAACCCTGAAAAAGTTATTATCGGCGGTGGAGTTGCAGAAGCGGGTGATTTGTTGTTAGAACCTATCAGAAAAACTGTTATGGAAAGAGCAATGGTTGTTGCTCGTGAATCGGTTGAAATTGTGCCTGCCGAACTCGGAAATTCCGCAGGGGTAATCGGTGCAAGTATGCTTGTTGAATAATAATTTTGTTTGTTATAAATTAAGCATGTGTAATAAATTTATACAAAAGAAGGAGAACTCAAATGAGTGAAAGAAAATTAGTAGGAACAGAAGAAATGTTCAAAAAAGCATTGGCTGGCGGATATGCTATCGGTGCTTACAACGTTAACAACATGGAAATTTTGCAAGGTATTGCAGAAGCAGCGGAAGAAACTCAATCTCCGATTATCTTGCAAGTTTCAGCAGGTGCAAGAAAATATGCTAACCAAACTTACTTGATTAAGTTGGTAGAAGCTGCATTGTCTACAACTACAGTGCCTATCGCTTTGCACTTAGACCACGGTGCTGATTTTGAAATTTGTAAGGCTTGTATTGACGGCGGTTTCTCATCAGTTATGATTGACGGTTCAAGATTCCCGTTGGAAGAAAACATTGCTTTGACTAAGAAAGTTGTTGAATATGCACACGCTCACGGTGTTTCTGTTGAAGCAGAACTTGGTAAATTGGCAGGTGTTGAAGATGACGTTAAAGTTCACGCTAAAGATTCAACTTACACAGATCCGGCAGAAGCTGCAAGATTTGTTAAAGAAACAGGTTGTGATTCATTGGCAGTAGCTATCGGTACTTCACACGGTGCTTACAAATTCAAAGGCGAAGCTAAATTAGACTTTGAAAGACTTGCTGAAATTAAAAAAGCATTGGAAGAAGCAGGATTCCCTAACTATCCGTTAGTTCTTCACGGTTCTTCTTCAGTACCTAAAGCATTCGTTGAAAAATGCAACAAATTTGGCGGTAACTTGCCTGATGCTCAAGGTGTTCCTGAAGATATGCTTAACTATGCTTCAAAACACGGTGTTGCAAAAATCAATATCGATACAGATTTGAGACTTGCAATGACTTCAACTATCAGAGAATTCTTCATTGAACATCCTGAAAAATTCGACCCTCGTGAATACATGGGACCTGGTAGAACAGCCGTTAAAGAAATGGTTATGCACAAAATGAGAGATGTATTGGGAACAGCAGGACACGCTCAAGACTAATATTTTTCTCACAAGGTAGAAACTTTGACCGCACCTTTGGATTTTCCAAAGGTGCGGTTTTATATTGGCGTGTTACGACATGTAACGTTGAATTTAAAATGGCTGAAACCCTTGCTATAATTCCTTTATGGTATGGTATGGTATGGTATGGTATGGTATGGTATGGTATGGTATGGCGGGGCGGGGCAATTCTTATATTCGTAAATATTTTATGAAAAAGAATAAAGTTCTTTTGTCTTTGCGAAATCCGATGAATGCAAGTATAAACAAGGCTACAGGACAAATTACCGCCCAAATTCTATTGTTACTGAAGTATGTGAAAGCTCCTTCATAAATTGAGGTGAAGAAAAATCCCAAGCTGTCTTTAACGTACAAATAAAATGAAAGATATTTATCAACTTGTTTATCCGCTCCCAGAAGTTGGTAACCAAGAATTGCAACGCAAAATATTGCGATAGATAAAATTGTATAAAATTCTTTAGTTTTCCAAAATTCTTTTTTAGATTTTAAATAATCTATCAGGAAAATTACTCCAAATGCGAATGCTCCGCATAGTGCCATTGAACTTGTATTGGCACATAACGTAATTAATATCGCATATAAAATCGGTTTTTGAAGTCTGTCTTTATATAAGGCTGCAAGTGCGAACAAAAACATTACCTCCATTGCATAAGGTCTTGCAAGGACTGCGTATTGGTACGCTATTGGCATTGAGAAGGCTATCAAAACTTTCAATATTGGGTTAAAGGTGCTTTTCTTCAACAAGATATAAACTGCACCCCACGCAAAAATTACGTTTGTGAATAACATCGGTAAAGGGTAAGTCAAATTGAGTTTTGCACTTGGCATAAGTGCTAAAAACCACATAAACATGTGACCTTCGTATTTCATATATTTTAGAAGTTCACCAAAATTCAAATCCTGTGCGATTAACCACGCTTGAGCCTCATCAAACCATGGTTCGTGGTGTAGAACTCCGATTGTCGTTAGTGTGATAAAAAGTATCATCACAATTATTACAAAAATATTTGATTTATTACTCCACAAAAAATTAAAAATACATTGAAGGTTTTTAGGCATTGCAAGACACGCTTTTATTCCGTTCTCGCATTGAGACCACTTATTTAATAACATATGTTTAACTCTCTCCCAAGTCTATCTTTTCAAAAATGATAAAAAATATCACCTTTAATATTGATTTTAGCATAAATATAAATATTTTAATAATTGTTAATAATTTTCACTCGTTTGTATGATACAATAATAAAAATTCAAGAAGGGGAAGATGAAAATGGCAGTTATTACACCAAACGCAAAGCAACAAGAAGCAATAGATAATTTAACCGGACAAATTATGTTACTTGCAGGTCCGGGGACGGGGAAAACTTTTACAATTATTCAAAGAATTGAAAAAATGTTATCACAAGGGATAAAGCCGAGTTCGATTTTGTGTTTGACCTTTTCCGATGCTGCCGCAACCGAGATGAAGCAACGTTTGACCAAGAAAATGGGAATTCTTGCCTCTTCTGTTGATATTTATACATATCACTCTTTTTGTAACGACATAATTAAACTTTATCCGCAACAGTTTTCGCTCGGTGTCGGGGTTCGTTTGATTACGGAAACAGAAAAGATTAATATAATGAAAGAATGCATTGATGAGGCGGATTTGCAGTTCTTTGTGCCGAATAAAGCCGACAGATACCATTTTACAAAGAATTTTATTTCTTATGTCGAAAAACTAAAAAGTCAAAGAATCTCAAAAGAAGAATATCTTGCTAAAATTAATACAAATTCCTCACTTATGCCACGCTTGAGAGAGTTGGAATTTGAATTGGAAGAACGTCTTGCGAGAGGGGAAACCCGTAACAAAACAAAACTTGCCGAGATTGAAAAAATTAAAACAAATATCGAAAAAGCAAAAGAACTTTGGACTTTGTATGAATTGTACTCGGGTAAAATGCACGCACTCTGCCTGATTGACTTTTCAGATATGATAAATTTTGTTCTTACAGCTTTTGAAGAAGATATAACTTTTTTGCGAGAAGTTTCAAACAAATATAAATACTTTTTGGTAGATGAATATCAAGATACAAATGATTTACAAAATGAAATTATTTTCCAATTACTGGACGGAAATGACGAGAAAAATATTTTGGTTGTAGGTGATGATGACCAAATTATTTACGGATTTCAGGGGGCAAATATTGATAATATTGAAAACTTTTTGCTTCGCTATCCCGATACCAAAGTTATCTGTTTGAACGAAAACAACCGTTCAACTCAGTCTGTGCTTGATTTTAGTTATGAAGTTATTAAGCAGGATAAATCGAGATTGGAAGATAACGAAAAATTCAAGGCTAAAAATATTTCTAAAAAATTGGTGGCAAAAAATAAAAATATTATTGTAAAGGATAAGAAAATAAGACGTCTTCAATTTGGCGATACAATGCAGGAATTTAATTATATTGTTGATGATATCGTAAATCTTGTCAAATCCGAAAAATGTCCCGAAGAGTTATCTCAAATTGCGATTATTGCGAAAAAACGTCAGGAATTGCAAATTTTTGGCGAACTTTTGAAGGCTAAAAATATTCCGTTCCAAATTGACGAAGGTAAGAGTATTTTCACGATAAAATCGTCTATTGTGGTTTATTTTTACTTGAAGGCTTTGAACAATTATTTAATGTCGAGTGATAAGCTTTTTGGACTGTTATTATCCGAACCTTTCAAAATTGATTTAGAGGATTATAATAAAATTTTACAGGAAAAAAGATTACTTAAAAAAGAAGTTCCGAACGATTTTATCTCTATTATGCAACGATTAAAAGACTGGAAAAATCCGGAAAAAATAAATGATTTCTTGAAAACTTTTTTCTATCTTCAAAAATATTCGTCAACGAACGATTTGCGAAATATCATAGTTGAAGTCTTGAACAGAACGGGAATTTTGGAGTTCTATTTTGAAACGGAACTCAACAGAAGTGAGAATTTGTTGGGGATTAAAAAGTTGTTGTCTGAAGTTACTGATTTTTCTAATATCAATCAGGCAACGGGTTTGAAGGATTTTGTTAAATATTTGGACGACTGTTTGGAAAATGAAATCGACATTTGTTTAGACAAAGATTCGCTTGTGCAAAATGCCGTTCAATTAACGACTTATCACGGCTCAAAAGGACGAGAGTTTGAGTATGTTTATTTGCCGAATTTGATTGCAAAAAATTGGGAAGATTTTCGAATGGCGGGTGAATACAAACTTATCACCGAGCCTGTTTATGACAAAGAGGAAGCTCAAGAACGAAAAGACCGAGAACTTATAAAACTTTTATTTGTTGGGATTACAAGGGCAAAACACGGGTTGTGTTTGTCTTTTGCCGATATGTGCGACAAAAGAACTCAACAAATTACAAAATATCTTGCTGATTTTGCAAATTATGATTTTGACAGTCAACAATTTGAGTATAAAGAGGAAGATTTTACAAAAGAATTTGTCAGAAGTATCTCAAGAGAGGTTTACGATAATCAAAAAGCCTTTAAATCAGAAATCGAAGAACGTGTTAAAAATGTCGTGCTTTCCCCTAGTCGATTGAACGATTATCAGGCATGTCCGAGAAAATTTTTCTATGTGAAAATTTTAGGGATTAACGTTGAAGAAGATGACCGAGATTATGCAAATTTCGGGTCAATAATTCACAAATTGTTGGAAAATTCCGTAAAAATTGCAAAGCAAACAGGTGCATATCCTGAACTTGAAAAAATTAAACAAGAATTTCAAGAAGGTTTGGACAATTCAAGATTTTCTTCTGAAGTGATGAAAGAAAAGTTTGAAAAATCAGGCACAAAAATTCTTGACGGTTATTATCCTTATTTTTCATCACTTCCGGTAAACAGTGTTGCTGAGGTTGAGTATAAGTTTGACGGTGTTCAGGTGGGGGATTATTCCGTTATGGGTAAAATTGACAGAATTGAGAAGCTTTCAGGCGGAACTTTCGGACTTTATGACTACAAAACCGGCACTCCGGTGAGTGAGGCGAAAGTAGCACCAAATCAGCCGAAAGAAAATTATTTCAATCAGTTGTGTTTTTATAAGTATGCGTTTGAAAAGGCAACTGGAAAAAAGGTTTCTCAAGTCGGTTTGATATATGTTGAAAACCATGCCAAAAATGTTTACAAAAATCTGCAGGAAGAGGATATGGAATATATCGAAAACCTTATTAAATCAACTTATGAGAAAATCAATAATTTTGAATTTGACCCGATAAAAGAGGATAAAAACGGTGAGTGTAAAAATTGTGCTTATAAACACTTGTGCCGATTGGATTTGATATAATGTTCCAAAATCCTTATTTTCTTGGCAAATTTTCTTTAGTGAGAATCTTTTAAAGTAAACAAAGTCAAAAATATATTACCCAATTCGACAATAGATTTTTTAATCTTTACGGTTACAATGACAATGGAATGGTACCAAGGATTGACTTATGATAGCAAATAATACTGATAAAAACAGAAGATTTGAAATAGAAGCGGAAGGCTTTGAATTATTCTTCAATTCATCTTCTGATATTACTTTGATTTTGGACAGAAATAAAAATGTTTTTGTATGTAATACTGCATTTTTGCAAATTTTCCATGTGGCAAAGGACGATATTGTCGGTAAACCTTTCAGTGCGTTGCATTATACAAAATTTATCAAGGACAATTTGAAACACGATTTCTCTTTATTTTATGAAAATCTTATGAGAAATTCTGATATTGTTTTTGAAACCGGGCAGTTTTGCAAATATTCCGAGCGTATAACTTTTTCGGATTGCAGTCGCCGTTATTTCAGCGTTGCAATTTCACCAATAATGGCTGAAGACAGTGTTTATCAGGTTTTGGTTACGATAAGAGATATTTCTTCCGAATTAGAAATTTCACCAAAAGAGGAATGCAAAAAACGTTTACTTTTGTGCCTGCTTGATGAATTGCCGATTTGTGCCTTTCTAAAACGCAGGGTGGATAATGTCGTTATCGGAAACGGATTTTTGAAAAGATTACTGTCAATTTCAGATGATACTGATTCTGAATTGACCGTTAATGAAATTTTTGCAAAGGATTATTTGAAACAGGAACGCCAAGAAGACCAAGAAATTTATAAAAATAAACGCAAATTGGTGGTTGAACGTTTAGTTAAATTTTCGACTTTACAGGTTTGGTGCAAGGTTTATAAAATTCCGTTGTTTGACAGTAACGCCGAGGTTTGCTCTATTGTTGTAATGTATGAAAATATTACAACGGGCAAAGAGTGCGAATCGGAACGTGAATTTTTCATAAAAACACTTTTGCATGACTTGAAAGTTCCTACCATTGCTCAGTTGAGAGGGGTTCAACTTTTACAAAATGAAACTTTAGGTAAAGTTAATACTCAACAAAAAGAGGTTTTGGATGAAATTGTTGAATCTTGTTCTTATGTACTTGATATGATTTCTACAATCATTTGTGCATATCGTTTTGATAACGGTAAAAACACTCTTGGTTACAGAAAATTTTATGTGGCGGAGATGTTGAATGATTGTACAAAAATCATGAAAAATGATTACAAATATCCCGTTGAATTGTCTTGTAGTGTAAAGCCTGCCTCACTAATGATGATTGCGGATTCCAATGTTTTGAAAATGGTTATCGTTAATCTTATCATTAAATTTATGACAAAATATAATCCGCAGAAAAACGTTACGATAAAAGTCGAAGGCTTTGAAAAGTTTGTACGATTTGTAATTTCAACAAAAGAAAATCATGCACGGGGGCGTTCCGCAAAATGGATTCCGTTCAAGTCTTTGTTGAGTAATTTGAAATTCATAACGGTAGGTTACGGTATTGAATTGTACTTGTGCCACAAGATTATTTCTTTGCACAAGGGGAATGCTTATGTTGAAATGAACGACATAAATATTGAACAATTCCGCTTTGAAATCCCGAGAATTTTCTAATTATTATATATAAATGTAAAGTTGAAAATGCTCCAAATAGGTAAAGCTCTTCGTTTTTCGTCTATAATTTTAATAGTCTTAGATTAAGGAGAGTTCATGAAAAATTTTTTTAAGATAACGGGTATTTTTACATTATCGGTTTTATTTGTTTTATATTTTGCGTTTTTGTTTGTCTTGCCAAAGCAAATTGACTTGAACAAGTACAAACCCGATTTGCAAAAATTGGTCAAAGAAAATACTGATTTGACCGTTGATTTTGACAATGTGAAAGTCATTACAAGTCCGCTGCTCGAAGCAGGTGTGAAGGTTAAAAATATCAAGGTTAAATTGCCTGATGAGTCTGTTTTGTTCAGTGCTGATTCTTTCAAGGGAAAAGTTTTTTTGCCCGAATTGTTGTGGCTGACGGTAAGGGTTTCTTGTGCTGAGGTCGAAAAACCTAATTTGAATGTCGAAATTATAAACAGTAATAAATATAAAGTGGCGAAGGTTTATGAGGATTTGGTGAATAAAAAACGTGAGCAAAGACGTCTAAATCCGCCTGAAGCATTGTCTGAACAGGAAAATCAAATTCCGTTTGATATCTCTTCAATAAAATTAATTATTCCGGCGTTAACCTTGAATAATTATAATGTTACGGTAGATGATGTGAAGGCTTCTCACAAATTGACCTTGAAGGGTGATGATATCAAACTAGGTTATTACAACGGTGAAAAAGCAGCATTAAAAACTAATTCCAAATTGTTGAGTGATGACCAAACAAATATCACTGCGGATTTGGATATTAAAACCTTCTTGCCGAAATTCAAACTGCAACAGCAAGATGATGACGATGACACGGTGTTTGAACTTCCTTTTGTAAACCCTGTGACCGAGTTCAGAAATTATGACTTGAAGTCAAATATTTCATCAAAAATTAAGATTAAAAAGAGTAAAAAATCAGGCAAAATCTGGGCAAAAGGTTTTGTTAATATCGATGATACAAATGTAAAGTTGTCAGGTTTACAACTTCCTGACTCTTATTTCAGATTGAACGCTAACGGGCATGTTGCAACTCTTGACACTAATTTGTATGTGACAGATAAAGAGAATTTGAAATTCTTAGGTAATTTCGGCTTTGGACATTCTCCGTATGTTGACTGTACTTTGAAATCCACAAAAGTTCATTTTGCTAATTTGTTGAATATTGCAAGGGCATATTTAGACACAATTCATATCAAAAATGATATTGATAATATGTCCGCAAGCGGCTATTTATATTCTAATTTCAGATTTAAAACCGATTTCGACAATATTGAATCTGACGGCAAATTGATTATCCGAGACGGAAAAATCACTGATAACAACATTGGTTTGTTGTTTAACAATATGAATACAAATCTGTTGTTTGACGATAACAAATTAAAGGTTGAAAATACTCACTTGTTTGTAAATAATCGTTCGTTAGAGGTTTCAGGCGAAATTGACTCTAATTCAAATACAAAATTGAATGTTATGGCTGACAGAATCCCGTTGAAAGGTTTGTATTTGGCGTTTGCACCAAGAGAAATCAAACAGGCATATAAACTAAACTCGGGCGATTTGGGTTTTGATGCAAAATTGAGAGGCACGATTAAAAATACAATGGCAATCGTGAAGGCTGATTTGGCAGGATTACAGGCTACAGATTCCGCTCAAAAATTTGTTATGACAAATAAAAATGCAAGATTCGGGTTGGCTAATTCAAACGGTGAAATTAAAGGTAAATTTAAGAATGAAGGGTTTAAAATCCTTTTGCCTGATACAAAATCAGAAATTTCAGATGATTTAATTGTTGCAAATATTGATAATAAAAATATTAATGTTGAAAATTCAACTATAAAAGTTAATAAAAATTCAAATATTTCTTTTGTCGGTGATGTAAAAAATTACTTGACAGATGCAGAAGCAAAATTCACGGCTGACGGTTTGTTGAGTGTAAAAGATATTGAAAAATTCTTGGGCGAAGCCGTTGTGCCTTATTTTGATTCAAAAGGGAATATCCCCGTTAAAGCAAGATTTCAGGCTCACGGACAAAAAATGAAGGTGGTATCTCAACTTCAAACCAATGTGAATGATTATATTACACCTGTTAAATTTTCCGAACTTGAAGGGAAACCTGTATTATTCCAGTTAATGGCTGAGAAAAACGGTAATATTGCAAAGGTTTACCGTTCAGGGGTGTTCTTGCGTAAAAAAGGTGCCGATTTTAGAGATAAATTACACCAAAATATGATTGGAGCAAAAGAAATTGTAGGATTAAGAGCGGTTTTGATTAACCTTGATACTAATCCTTTTATCAGTTTGTTTAAATTGAATTTGCCAAGAAATTTGAACGGTTCAATTTGTTTGTTCCCTAAATCAAAATTTGTTTTGGGCGGAAATGTTTATGCTTACGGCAATTTGAATAACCCGAAAATTAACGGAAACTTTGATATCAGAGATTTGAGTATTCCTGAAATCTATACGACGGTAAGAAATATTACAACTGATATAAACGGACAAGGCTTGAAGGTGGCAATCAGTGATGTTAATGCTAATGAGTCTGATTTTACAGTAAAAGTTCAATCTTCATGGAAACAGATTTCTCAGATGAAATTGGCTGATGTTAAAGTTAATTCAAAATCAATAGATGTTGATAAAATTTTGAAAGTTTCGGACTCTCTAATGGCATCTTTACCTAAAACAGATGCTACGAGCGGAGCAAACAGCATTCCTGCAAGTATTCCCGTTGAGATTCTGTACGGAAATATCAATCTTAAAAAGATTAAAACGGGAAATATTTTAGTAAATAATACAACGGGCAAAATTTCATTATATAAAAATGTATTTTATGTAAATAAACTCAAAACTTCTCCGCTTGGCGGAAAGGTTACGGGTGACGTTGCGATGAATTTAATCACAACCGAACTTAACGCAAAATTGACGGGTAAAGAGTTTGATATAGATAAAATGCTTGTTGATGTGATGGATATGAAAGATACCTTGAGCGGTAAGATGAAATTTATCACTGATATTACGATGAAGGGGTATTCTGTTGAAGAACAAATGAAGACCTTAAAAGGTTTCTTTGATTTTGAAGTTCAAAACGGACAACTCGGACCTTTTGGCAAGTTTGAAAACTTCCTTATGGCTGAAAATATCAGAAATAATGCCTTCTTCTCATCTGCTATCGGTTCTGTTATCAAAAAGGTAGTTACTTTTGATACTTCAAGGTTTAACAAGTTGTACGGACACTTGACTTTTGCGGACGGCTTTGCCGATATTTCTCCGATAAAAAGTCAGGGTAACGTAATGTCTATGTATATTGCGGGTAAAGTCGGCTTGCTTGATAACAGTGCGGATTTGACGGTTCGTGGAAAACTTGCTTCGGCATTTTCCGACAGTCTTGGACCTTTGGCAAATATTAACCCGATAAACTTGGTTAAAAATACTCCGGGCTTGAACATTGTTCTTGCAAAAACTTTCTCAATCTTCTGTCAGGCGGTGTCTGAAGAGGAATTGGCGGCGATTCCTGAACTTGCGGCAAATAAATCTGATGAGTACGCAACAAAATTCCAAATTGTGTTGCGTGGTGATACAAGAAAACCGTTGAAAATGATTAAATCTTTCAAATGGTTGGCTTTGAATTCCGAAATTGAAGCGGCTCAGAATTTTGTAAATACAATTCCTATGCCTGAAGCGGGTGAAGAAAATCTTTCGGTTGAAGAACTTATACAAAAAAGAGCGGAAGCAGCCGCAACAGCGAAAAAACAGGCTCAAATTCAAATTGAACAAGAAAAACAAAATAGTACCTTTAAAGCAAAATTCAAAAATTTTTTCAAAAGGTCAAAAAAGGATAAATAGCGAGAAATACCGACATTCATTGTCGGTATTTTTTTGATACCATGTATTTACAAGATTTTGAGTGAGAAAATATTATTTTTTCCTTAATTTTATAAAAAATACTTATTTTTATGCTACACTTTAAGCAATAATATCACACTTGGAGAAGGGTAATAAATTAATGATAAAACTGTTATTGAAACTATTAGGTGACCCAAACGAAAAAAAAGTTAAATCTATGATGGGCGTAATTGACCATATAAATGCGTTAGAACCTGAATTTGCAAAGTTGACGGATGCGGAATTGCAGGCAAAAACTCAGTATTTTAAAGATATTTTGGCAAAACGTCCGACTTCTAAAAATTTTAAAGAAGATTTGAAACTCGAAAAAGAAGCTCTTGACAAAATTCTGCCTGAAGCCTTTGCAACAGTCAGAGAAGCCGGTAAAAGAGTTTTGAATATGCGACACTTTGATGTTCAGTTAATTGGCGGATACTTCCTACATAACGGACATATCGCCGAGATGAGAACAGGTGAAGGTAAAACTCTTGTGGCGACTTTGCCTGCATATTTGAACGCTTTGACAGGTAAAGGTGTTCACGTTGTTACTGTAAACGATTATTTGGCAAAACGTGACAGTGAGTGGATGGGTAAAATTTACAAATTCTTGGGTTTGACCGTCGGTGTAGTATTATCAAACGGTGATGGGGCAAGAGATTTAGATCTCAAAAGACAGGCTTATCGTTGCGATATTACCTATGGAACGAACAATGAGTTCGGTTTTGATTATTTGAGAGATAATATGGCAAGCAGTTTGGAAATGCTTGTTCAAAGACCATTTAATTATGCAATTATTGATGAAGTTGACAGTATTTTGATTGATGAAGCAAGAACTCCGTTGATTATCAGTGGGCGTTTGGCACAATCTGCCGAAACATATCAATTAATGGCTCAAATTGCACCACAATTAACAAAAGAAGTTGATTATACGGTTGATGAAAAGAATAAAAACGTAATTCTGACAGAAGAAGGTATTGACCATGCTCAAGAACTTATCGGAATTAAGGATTTGTTTGATATTAACACTCAATATGCACACCATTTGTTGCAAGCTTTAAAGGCTAAAGAATTGTTTGTCAAAGATACTGATTACGTTGTTCGTAACGGCGAGGTCATGATTGTTGATGAATTTACGGGACGTTTAATGGAAGGTCGTCGTTGGTCAGACGGTTTGCACCAAGCGGTTGAGGCAAAAGAAGGTGTTGAAATTCAGGACGAAACACAAACTTTGGCAAGTATTACTTTCCAAAATCTGTTCAGACTATACCCGAAATTGTCAGGTATGACAGGTACTGCGATGACGGAAGAAGCCGAATTTGGTAAAATTTATAACTTGGAAGTTACTACAATTCCGACAAACAAACCTGATATCAGAATAAATTATCCTGATGTAATTTATAAATCTGAGGCTCAGAAATTCTTGGCGGTAGTTGATGATATTATTGCTCAACATGAATTGGGCAGACCTGTTTTGGTTGGTACAATCAGTATTGAAAAATCAGAATATGTTTCAAAATTGTTGACCGAACGAGGAATTAAACACCATGTGTTGAACGCTAAACACCACGAACGAGAAGCGTATATTATCGCACAGGCTGGACGTTTGAATGCAGTTACCATTGCGACAAACATGGCAGGTCGTGGTACCGATATTTTGCTTGGTGGTAACTCTGAATTTTTGGCAAAATCTGATTTAGATGAGCACGGAATTGATGAAAACACTCCGAATTATCAAGAATTGAAAGAAGAAGCGTTGGCAAGGGCAAGAGCAATTACCCAATATGAGCACGAAAAGGTTGTTGCTGCTGGCGGTTTGCATGTAATCGGTACTGAACGTCACGAATCACGCCGTATTGATAACCAGCTAAGGGGTCGTGCGGCACGTCAGGGTGACCCTGGTTCTACAAGATTCTTCTTGTCGTTGGAAGATAATTTGATGAGAATTTTCGGTGGTGAAAAAATTACTCAGTTGATGACCGCAATGAATGTCCCTGAAAATATGGCGATTGATCACCCGTTGATTACAAAACGAATTGAGTCTGCTCAGAAAAAAGTTGAAACTTTCCACTTTGATATGAGAAAGTCAGTTCTTGAATATGACGATGTTATGAATATTCAGCGTGAAAAATTCTATAGACAAAGACGTAGAGTTTTGGCGGGTGTAGGTTTGCAGGAAGATATTTATTATATGATAGAACGTGAAATAGACAGACTTTTAAGAAGCTATATTTCACCTGAACAAAAGGTTGAAGAGTATGTTTACGAAGACTTACAAACCTTGATAAAAGAACTTCATTCGACAGTTCCGCAGTTGTCTTCGTTTGAAGTTGCTGATATTCAAAATATGAGATTTGAGCCGATGTATAACAAGATTAAGGATTATGTTATTGAGGCTTATAAAACTCACGAAATAGAAATCGTTGATTTCTATAATCATGTTGTTGAAGAATACGGAATTTCACCTGACAGACAGGAACCGTTTTCTGATAACAATGTTGTAAGACAACTTGAAAAAGATGTTTTGTTGAAGGTTGTTGACAGTAAATGGATTGACCACTTGCATAATATTGATATGTTGAGAGAAGGTATCGGACTTCGTGCTTACGGTCAAAAAGATCCGCTTATCGAATATAAAAAAGAAGCTTATGACTTGTTTAATAAAATGATGTATGAAATTCAAAGTGAAACCGTAAAACATTTGTTCAGAACAAGATTTGGCGTGCAGGTTGTTGACAGGTCGCCTGATTTACAAGACGAAGGCTTTACTGATATTCCGCACGACCAAGAAGGTTGAATTTTTTGAAAAATCATAAAAGCATGCCCTAAAATTTTAGAGCATGCTTTTTTTATGCAGAAATTTGTTGCAAGCAAAAAAATTTTTAAATGTAAATAAAACTTAATAAAAGTTTTGAATTAGGCAATTTTCTGGCTTTATCGGTTTTGTTACTCTTGTGTAGTAGAAATAGAAAGGAAAAATATGGCATTAGGTGTAGATTTAGTACGTTCGGGTGTAAATTTGGCAGAAGATGCAGCAAGGCTTGCAAAGAGTAAAAATTCGATCACAAGGTCTTTTGATACAATGAGGGCTTTGGTTGCACCAAGACCGGGCTTTGTTGCGACTGCAAAAACAGATGCAAGAGCAGTGAATGAAGCAGGGTTTTTGATGGACGGCTATATTCGCAATACAAAAAATCCCGCAACAGGTATGTCGGAGCGAATTTTTTACTCGGGAGATCTCGTTGAACGTGTACTTTACGATGGTGCGAAAAAGCCTGTAGGAGCAATTCATGCAAGATTTTCACCAATCGGAAACGTAGATTCTTTATATTCTCAGGTTCTAAAACCTTCTGAAGACGGAAAAGTTGTTGAGGTTTTGGCAAATGGAACAGAAAAGCCTTCAAACTATTTTGGGGTAACTGATTTTGCCAAAGCGTTTGATATTAAAAATATTCAGGCGTTTGTAAAAGATTTGTTTAAGATGTAATTAAAAGTGTGTGAAAGGCAAGTAAAAATGATTGATGGCGTAAATGCAAATATAAATCCTATTTCTTCAATGCCGAGAGTTACAAAATCGGATACGATAACTGTTAAAGAACCGAAAACGTATGAAAAATATGAGTACGAAGTTGAAATTGACGGTAAAAAACAAACTGCAAAGGTTGAAAAAGCTCCTGATGATACCGTGACTATTCAGTATGGCGAAGGTGACGAGGTCAAAACTCTTGTTACCGATAAAGAAGGTTTGAAGAAATTTAACCAAAAATATATGAAACCAGATGTTTTGTATTCGGCAGGGTCTAAAAAGGTATGGGATAATCTTAAAGAGGACGAAGCGAAATTTTATTCAAAAGCGATGAAAAGCTTAGTTTTTGCAAACCTTGCGTTGCAAAAGAAAATGGCTGAAAGCTTGGATAATTCGTTGGCGGTACAAAATCAGTTAAATTTGCAAATGCAAAACGACTTGATACAGAACCAGATTTTACAACAACAGGCTGAGCAGGCTCACATGACCGCAGTCCAAACTGCTAATTCAGGCATGGGCATTGTTTAATATTTGTTGCGAATAAAATAAAAAATGTAACACCGATGTTATTTTGATGAATAATGTCGGTGTTATTTTTGATTATTTTTAATAGTAATATTACTGACTTTTTATTCACAAAACTTCACGATATTACAAAATGTAAAGTTGAATTTAAAAGCCTGAAATCCTTGCTATAATACCCTTATGGTATGGTATGGTATGGTGTGGCGGGGCGAGGCAATTCTTTTGTATTGGATTTTTTTATAAAGAAGTAAGGCTTACAAAAATATCACAAATCGAATATTAAGGAGAATGTATTATGAAAATTCAACACAAACAAGTTCCGGCACAACAAACACATGTTGCTGCAAATCCTCAACTAATGAAGAAAACAGTGAAAAATCAAGAAGCAATTTTTCAGAAAAAGTTAGATTCTGTTGACGATTCAAAAACCAAAACTCAAACGGATAAATATGGCAATCAGATAACATCATATTATGATAGAAACGGTGCTAAATTATATACAAAAGTCAATGCAGGTGACGGTTCGCAATTATATGGTTATACTACAAAAGACGGCGAACAGGTGACTTTTGTTGATAGGGATAATGACGGGAACATGGATAGAATGGATTATAATGCCTTGAACTCAAAAGGGGCTGTGAAAACTATGTTTCAGGCTTTTGACAAAAATGACGATGGAACATTTGATGTAGGTATGCCATGTACGGGTTCTAATGCTGGAAAAGAATTTAATATAAAAGGGTAAAACTTGAGCCCCCAAGGTTTTACTTTGGGGGCGAGTTTTATAAAAATGATAATTAAAAATGAATAGTAAAAATAGAAAAATGAAAGGGGAAAATATGTCAGTAGCATTCAAATTGATTGGAAAATTAGGCGGTCAAAAAATTTATAGGAGCGTTGAGGACAAGGTTGCTCGTATGGGTTGGGGGGAGACGTTCGATATAGATATTTTACAACGGGTTACGAATTTTAAATATGTAGATAATGCTGGTAATGTAACCAAAACTGTTAAACGTATTGTTAATAATGGACGTAGTGACCTTCGAAAATCTACATTTACTGGCATGCGAAAAGAGGGCTGGAACAAAAGAGATGTTAGAGATGTGATAACGGATAGCAATGTAAATGAAAGTTCGTACTGGAGTATTCGTAATTTAAAAAATGGTAAATGTACGGAATATTCAATAGAGCCTTGGAGTTTTCATAGAGAAATTCAACAGGGTAGTGCTAAAAACGGATTGTATATTGGCTTAAATGCATCTAAAAAGAATATTCAATTAGCTCAATATAGGGCATGTGATTCGAAACTTCCAAAATTAAATATTGATAATTGGTACAGTGGCGGAAAGAAATTATATACAAGTGTTTCTGATTTTATAAAAGAGTTTTGTACATTAGGATTTGGAAAAAAGATTGATTAAACTAAAATGGCGGAAAAATTTAAAAATACCCGCCATTTTTTTTATGACAAAAGTTCAGCTTTTAATATATGTAGTATTTAATGCGAAAATTTTTACGTTTCTAAGTCTATTCAAATCCACTGTTTACAATACTTTTTGTTCAAATATTAACAATTATTAAATTAATTCAAAAAATATTTAACAAAGGGGTTGATTTTTAAAAATGTTTGTTTTACACTTAATTATGTCGAAAGACGAAAGCGAATTTTAAAAAAGAATATAAATAGCAAATATTTAAACTTTTTAAAATTTTTAAAATTTATTTTTTACCACTTGACAAAGAAAAATCAGGTGATAAGATAAAGGAACCGCAGAGCGGTGAACCCCGATAGCGAGAGTAATCGAAAGAGATTACGAAGCGTTGGAGACGAGAAAAGAGAAAGTACATTGAAAACAGAATAGCTGAAAACTAGACGTGGAAAACTAAGGAAACTTAGTAAAAAACGAAACTTGTTAATTCAAAGAAAATGATTCAAAG
>SFZC01000228.1 GCA_004558955.1 bacterium
ATACCTGTTTTTGGCTTTTTGAGTTCAAAATATCGGATATTTGACAACAACTGAGCTATCGAACAAAACTTCGAACAACTGGCTTAATGGCATTGCCTTTTATTTCTCACTACACGCTCCATCCAGAGGCTGTAGATATTTTGTTAGCTAAAATATTGAATTTTCAAAGCCCATTTTAGATATTGGCAGTTTTAGTCACTATTTGACACAACATCAACAGTTCCATCTTCTGATATAACCACACACAAACATTTAATTCCACGTTCTTTACAATCCTCCACATAGGTTACAGATGAATTATATCTGGCACCTCTTCCTATATTTTTATTTCTTCCATAAGCAGTATTAGTATTAGGGTTATATGCCCTTCCATCCACTATTACTCCAAGTCCATAACAATTACCGGCCAAATCACACACAACAGCTCCATCTATCGATGTGATTCTTTGAATAATATCTGGTGTATTTGCTTCATCTGTACATATCATATCATAAAAATTAATCTTCTTTATCTCTATACCTCTACCACACTCACATAGACGCTTCACCTCTGCCTTTGCATCCATAGATACAACAAGCATTGTTCCATGTTTCTGTTTTTTCATATAATTCAAAATTTTAATTATCTTAAAGCAATCTTTTTCGCACTGCATTTCTTTATACAAACATTCTATTTTTTTACTAATTTTCGAATTTTCTATCTCTATATTATCATTTTTTTGTATAGAATATTTACCACCCAAACATGATATACTTTCGTATTCTGAAGATAATTTCCATTTGTTTTCACCTAAAAAGTCTAAATTCAAAATTCCTTGTCCGCTTTGCCTTTTGCCAATACCATCTGCTGTCCAATAGGCATCCCCTGAAAAAAATCCTGATATGTACTCCTTATTTGAACAATATTTTAAGCTAAAATTTTTGTTTGTCATCTGCAAATATTTGCGGATCATTCTCGCAGAGGTCTGCCCCAAAAACAATGATTCTTCAAAGCAAATATCATATTGCACCTGCACTTTAGAATCAATAAATAAATCTATACTTCCTCTATTTTCGTCTCCTTCATAATTCCAACTGGAAATTTCATGTATTGTTGAAATATATGGTAATCCTGAATCAGAGAAATAACTGTCTATCGCCTTATATTTTTCGTCATTTTCTTGCTCTTCTAGTACAAAATAGCCAGTACATATTTCCATTTTTCTTTGTTGTGGATCTAATGGCAAAATATATTTAATTCCTCTCAACCTCGCTAAATAAAAAAATAACGGAAATTTAAAATAAAACTCTTGTACCTTGTTCACTTTATATATTTCATAAATATCCGTTTTTTTTGCAAATAGAAAATAAATCTCTTTTTCAAATACAAGAACCGGAAAATAAAACATTTCCTTATCATTTGATAAATCATTTATTTCTTCTGCACACGCCTCAATATTTTTCAACCTATAAATATCTATAAGTTTGGAAAATTCTTCCTCCTGCTTTTTCTTTTCCCCTTTTGATATGACATCATAGTTATCTTCGACTCCTGCAAGAATTCCATAATATGTATTATCGAGAGCTTGCCGTATCGAAACTAATCCATAATAAAAAATTTCAGAACTCCTACTTTGATATTCATCTAATAACTGTGTATAATATGGCGAATGTGATATCTTCAAAGGGGTTCGGGAATACTTCCTAATTGCTTTAAAAATTTTGTCATACATAAATTTATCTCTCCTGTTATCTAAAAATACCGTTAATTGTTTATCTACACGCTTCCTTTGATACTACATCATTGTATCTAATGAATACTTTTTGCCTAAAAGAAACGGAATTTCATCATATTTTACAGGTTTATAGTTTGTCCCCTTGGTAAATTCTGATACAATTCCGAAATTGCCCCTTTCCCCCATATATTCTCTACTGATTTTTTTCAAATTTGAATTGGTAAAAAACTCATCTCTTATTTTTGCAGAGTAAAAATAATTTTCGCCTAATGCTAACATGTAATAATTGACATATTTCAAATTTTCTTCATCTGAAGCATCTTCAAACTGTTTCTTTAAAATATCATATGAACTATCTTCATGATAATAAAATAACAACACAGTTGTTTTTCCTTGAAATGGAAAAATGCAAAAATGAACAACTTGTACTTTATCAGAATCATCTAAATTCGGATCATTAATCATATTTCCATTCCTGTCTTTATAGATTGTAAAACATTCCTGCGCAGCGATTGGAACTTCATAATCTAAAACAGTTCTATATATAATATTAAATTCTCCATCTTCTTCTTTTTCCTTTATTCTTTTAAATTTTTGTAAATACCATTCATAATCCTGAATTATTCACGGGACAGTATCTGAATTGATATCTGTACCATGAATCTGAAAATTGATCCATGCAACCATAACATCACTCGATCAACCCGTCAAAA
>SFZC01000229.1 GCA_004558955.1 bacterium
CACGAGGGTTGAACCTCACAAGATTTTGAGTCTAGCACGTCTACCAATTCCATCACATCGGCTTATTTAATTTTCATATAATTATATTATCAAAAAAAAAATATTTTTCAAGAACTTTTTTTATTTTGATTAGCATGGCTTATATGCCCGATAAACCAATTAAATTTCCCTCTTGATGAGTAATAACTGTTGTATGAAAAAAATAATTTTATCGGTCATGACATTTTTAGTCATGCAACAGTTGACACTTGCCACAACTTTTACGGGTGGAGTTTCAAAAGTAGGACAAAACGAAAGTAATCAGGTTATTGATGCAAAAACAAAACAAGGAATTGAGTTTGCAAAAATCACAATTCCGCAAAAGAATTTTAGAACCTACACGGACGCTAACGGCAATTTTGAGTTAGAGAAGATACAAATTACTCAACCCACCCTGTTAAATGTCGAAAAAGAGGGCTATAGACCGTTCTCGTTGACTATTAACAACAATGAAAGTCTTTCTAATCCGATGAAAATCGAAATTGCAAAAAGCGAATCTATGGACATTGCTATTGAATCCGATATTTTGCACTTGGGAGATGACAGTTATTCGCAAAATTCCGCAAATGCCACTGATTTTAGAATTAAGGCAATGGGTCCATATTACTCTAAAGACTTCATAATGACCGATAATGCGAAACATTATTCTAATTATCTGGTCATCGGTTCTATTGTTGGTTTGGATACGAAATTGGCAAATCGTATGGGACAAAATCGAATGAAAACTGCATATTCAACCCCCGGAGAGGTCTATTTCAACGGTCAACTAATCGGGAAACTTCAAGTGAACGGTGACGGACAACGTATTAAAATCCCGAGCACCCTAATCCGAGAAAATCAACCCAATCAGATTACGATAAAAACAGGTCACAACATGACCCGTAACGACCGAATAGATTATGATGATATTGAACTTCTCAATCTGTCAATTTTAACCGAGTAAAAATCGCTCAACAAAATCCTTACAATAAAAACAGAGGTTTATCGCCTCTGTTTTTCTGTAATTTATGATAAATTTAAAATCTTATCTTTTCAAAAAGTCAGGAATTTCAATGTTTGTGAAATTATTGTTTGAAGATAAAACTGACTTTGTTTGGTTATTGTTGAACGCACCTGAGAAGAAATCCGCAGCGTTCATTTGTTGACCAAATCCGTTTGAATTGTCTTGAGTATTTGTTGAAGTTGTTGAGCCAAACATTTGAGTTGATGCATTGTTCTTCAATTCAAAACCTGTAGCAATAACGGTAATTTGGATTTCGCCCTGTATTGATTCGTTCAACGCAGTACCGATGATAACTGTAGCATCATCAAGAACAGCATCGTGAATAATAGAAGCCGCATCACTGATTTCGTGAATACCCATATCAGGTCCGCCCGTAATATTAACGATAACTCCTGATGCTCCGTTGATAGAAGCTTCAAGAAGTTGAGAATTGATTGCTTCTTGAGCCGCTTTAATTGCTCTGCCTTCGCCTTGAGCACGACCGATACCCATTAATGCTGAACCAGAAGCTTGCATAACCGCCTTAACATCGGCAAAGTCAACGTTGATTAAGCCCGGAACAGTGATGATATCAGAAATACCTTGAACACCTCTTAGCAAGACTTCATCTGCAATAGTGAAAGATTCTACAACGGTTACCTGTCTGTCAACAACTTGTAATAACTTGTCGTTTGGAACAACGATAACTGCATCAACAGATTCTTTTAACTTTTCAATACCGGAAACTGCTTGATTTTGTCTTTTTCTGCCTTCAAAAGTGAATGGTTTTGTAACAACTGCAACTGTTAAGATGCCAAGTTGTTTTGCAATTCTAGCAACAACAGGAGCAGCACCTGTACCTGTACCACCGCCCATGCCTGCTGTGATAAATACCATATCAGCACCGTCTAAGGCTTGAGTAATTGCTTGTTGTGCTTCTTCTGCAGCTTTTTCACCTACTGAAGGATCTCCGCCTGCACCAAGACCTTGTGTTGAAGCTACTCCCAACTGAATACGATTGTTTGTTTTACCTGTAACAAGCACTTGTTCATCTGTATTCATTAACCAAAATTCAACACCTGACAATCCTGATTGAATCATTCGGTTTACGGCATTACCACCGCCACCGCCGACACCGACAACTTTGATATTAGTCGGGTTAGCACCAAGCCTTGCAGATTGGTCATTTGTTGGGTTTTCTTTTTTTGCAAAAAGGTCTGAAACGATATTTTCCACTATATTTTTACCTCATATAACTATTATTTTTTTATTCCTAAAACATTTACACGATTACATCATGCATAATCCTATAATAACATAGTATTTTAAATAGAAAAAAAGTACAATAATTTTTGCGTTTATATGAACAAAATTTAATATTGCAT
>SFZC01000230.1 GCA_004558955.1 bacterium
ACCATATCATTTGCCATTTCGGTATTCGACATTGCAAGTCTTGTCATATCACGAAAGCCCGAAGATGCCATTTTCATTGCAAGTTCGTTATCCTGAGCATTTTTAAAGATTGCTTGAGCCAAAACCATTGGCATGTGCGAGATTAACGCTGCTGCTTCATCGTGTTTTTCTGGCGTTGTAACCAGCGGTTTTGCACCGAGTTTTTCGATAATTTCTTTTAAATTTTCGCTGTCTCCGAATACGGGTGTAACTACCCAAGTTGCACCTTTAAACAAACCTTCAAAAGAATTCTCAAACCCTTTATGCTCAGTTCCTGCCATTGGATGTGACGGAACAAATTTGTAAGGTCTTTTCTTTTTTGACACAAAAGTTTTTAGCGAACATACGTCCGTAACAACGGTTTCAGGTTGCAAAACGCTTTCTAATTTATCTAAAATTTCAAGAGTTTTGTTCATTGCGGAACACACAAAAACTAAGTCACAAGTTTTTAAAATCTCATAATTCTTGTAAATATTTTCACCGTTTTGAGATGTTGAAACAGCAACAACGTCATAATTTATACGTTTTAAGTCTTTAAAAATTGAACCGCCAATCAGTCCCAAACCAATTATTCCGATTTTCATAAAACTTTCTCCTAGGTCAAATCTTTATGATGAAAACTCTTTTTACCTTTGGCGTAATCGTCAACGATTTGACCGTTTCCGTATAGTTTGTACTTATAAATAGTCAAACCTTCCAAACCTACAGGACCTCTTGCGTGGGTTTTGTTTGTGGAAATTCCGACCTCTGCCCCAAAACCGTATCTGAACCCGTCCGCAAAGCGTGTAGAAGCGTTTAAATATACACCTGCGGAATCAACATTATTCATAAATTTTTCGGCATTTGTCAAATCGTTTGTAATAATACTGTCCGTATGCCCAGAACCATAAGTATTTATGTGTTCGATTGCTTCTTCAAGAGAATTTACCGTTTTGACGGACAAAGTCGTTTCGCCGTATTCGGTTTCCCAACTTTCGGGATTGGGTACAAGTTTGATTTCGTTTAGTTGCAAAGACGCCAAAAGTTCATCTTTCTTTGGACAATCTTTATGAATAAGCAAAGTTTCTACAGCGTTGCATGCACTCGGGTATTGAGTTTTTGCATCAACAACAATTTTTGATGCCATGTTAATATCTGCCGATTTATCGACAAAAATGTGACAAATTCCACTGGCATGACCAAGTACGGGAATGCTTGTATTAGACTTTATGTACTTAACAAGATTGTTTCCGCCACGAGGAATAATCAAGTTAATATATTGGTCACATTTTAGCATTTGTGCTACATCTTCTCTTGAAAATACTTGCTGAATAACGTTTTGCGGAAATCCGTTTGTCTTTTCAAGTGCCGAATTAATAACCGCAAGAATTTTTTTATTCGTATTTTTTGATTCTTTTCCGCCTTTTAAAATTACGGCATTAGAAGATTTTATCGCAAGTGAAGAAATTTGAGAAATTACATCGGGACGAGCCTCAAAAATTATCCCCAAAACCCCGATAGGGCAAGAGATTTTTTTCAAGATTAAATCTTCATCAAGTTGACGTTTGAGCAAAACTTTTCCGATTGGGTCGTCAAGATTTGCAATATCTTTAACTCCCTGAATCATATCTCTCATTTTGTTTTCATCAAGTTTTAAACGATTGTATGCGGATTGAGAAATTTCGCACGTTTCGACAAGAGTTTTAGCCTCTTCCAAATCCTGTGCGTTTGCTTCAAAAATTTCAGATTTATGTTCTTCAAGCATTTGTGCAATATTTTCTAACGCTTGATTTTTTATATTTGTGTCTAATTCTGCAACCTTGAGTGAAGCGATTTTCGCATTTTTTGCAATCTCAATAAAATCAAAATCCATAATTTTCTCCAAAATTAAAGCAGTGTAATATTATCTCTCGTGATAATGGCGTCATAGTTTTTGAATCCTAAAATCTCCGCAATATTATCCGAGTGATGACCGATTACTTTTTGACAAGAATTGGAATCGTAGTTGACAATGCCACGTGCAAATTCATTGTTATTTTCGTCCAAAATCGAAATAACGTCACCTTTTTGAAAGGTGTTTTTAACTCCGACAACTCCAATCGGTAAAAGGCTTTTTTCAGCCATTAGTGCGGTTTTTGCTCCGTCATTAACAATTATTTTTCCTACAATATTTGTTGCGTAACCAATCCAACGTTTTTTGTCGGACATACTTTCATTTGACGGTAAAAACATTGTGCCTAAATCTTCGCCTTCAAAAATTTTCTTGATGACATAAGGCTGTTTACCGTTTGCGATTAAGACTTTTCCGCCAAATCTCGTAACCTGACGAGCGGCTTTTAATTTCGTTTCCATTCCGCCACGTCCGCCACGG
>SFZC01000231.1 GCA_004558955.1 bacterium
GCAACGTATGAAAAAACTCGTGACGGCAGAATTATTTACAAAATTCCGACCGACCCGATAGGTCCTACCCGTAATCCGAAAGGTCAAGACGTCACTTTAACTATTGATGCTGCAATTCAACACGTTTGTGAAAAAGAGTTGGCTAAAATTATTACGGAAAAAGAGGCTTTGCGTGGTGCGGTTATTGTTATGAACCCTAAAAACGGTGAAATTCTTGCCTATGCGGTTTATCCGACTTATGACCCTAACCATTTCCAAAAAGCTTCAAACTTACAGATTAAAAACTGGACGTTGACAGATGTTTATCCGCCGGGGTCAACTTTTAAAACCATTACGGTAACCAGTGCAATGGAACTTGGTAAAATTAACGAAAATTCTATAATTGAAGATTCGGGAAGAATGAAGTTTGGCGGTTACACAATCGAAAACTACGATTACAAAGAAAAGGGTGCTCCGGGAAAAATCAATTTGGTTTATTTGTTTGAACACTCAAGTAATATCGGTTCTGTGAATGTTGGGGCTTTGATGAGCCATCATGAATTTTACGATATGCTCAAAAAGTTCGGTTTCGGTGCTAAATCAGGCATTGACCTTCCTGGAGAATCGTCAGGATTACTGGCTCCGCCAAAATTGTGGGATAAAGGTTTGCACATAACAATGTCTTACGGTTACGGTACTTCTGTTTCTATTATGCAAATGGTTTCAGCAGTTTCCGCTCTTGCCAATAACGGTGTAAGGGTTACCCCGCATGTTATAAAATATTCTGCGGAAGAAGAGGTGGAGAAGGTTAAACGTATTCCGACAATTTCGCCTGAAACCGCTCATACAATTACAAAACTTCTTGCAATGAGTGTTAATAACGGTAAATCTTGCATAAAAATGGATAAATATAATGTTGCGGCAAAAACAGGAACTTCAAGAAAACCGTTGGAAAACGGTCCGGGGTATTCGGGTGCGATGTACACCTCAACAATCGGTTATTTGCCTGCAAGTGACCCGCAAGTTTTGATTTATGTAGTTGTGGATAGTGCGAAAAAAGGTCCTGTTTGGGGAAATACCGTTGCAGGTCCGGTGTTCCACGAGGTTGCGGAACAAACCGCAAGAATTTTGGACTTGAAACCCGATAAGGTGCCTGCTGTTTCGCCTGCTAATAAGAATAATTAAAATGGGAGATATATAAATGAGATTAGATGAATTAATTGAATATTTACAGTATGAAGACTTAATCAATTTTAAAAATGTGGAAATTTCAGGAATTTCTTATAATTCAAAAACAACTAAAAAGGGCGATATTTTTATTTGTATGGTCGGAGAACACACTGACGGACATGAATATGCTCAAATGGCGATTGATAACGGGGCTGCTGCTCTTTTGGTGGAACACAAAGTTGAAGGTGTTAAAGTTCCGCAGGTTCAAGTCGATTCAACTCGTCACAAAATCGCAGATATTGCGGACAGATTTTATTCAAGCCCTTCAAAAGGCCTAAATTTGATAGGAATTACTGGAACAAACGGTAAAACAACCGTTACTCATTTAATTCAAAAAATCTTTGAAGAAAATGGTCAAAAGTGTGCTTTAATCGGTACTTTGGGGTATAAATTATCTTCAAACGGTGAATATCGTGATGCAAAACACACAACACCTCAAGCACCGGAGCTTCAAGCCACCTTGCGTATGATTAAAGACGTTGAAAAAATTGATAACGTGGTAATGGAAGTAAGTTCTCACGCTCTTGAACAAAACCGTGTAGGCGGTTGTCGTTTTAATGGTGCTGTTTTGACAAATTTAACTCAAGACCATTTGGATTACCATATCACAATGGAAAATTATTTTAAGGCAAAAGCAATCTTGTTTGAAGGGCTTACGGAAGGCGATTTTGCGGTTATAAATATTGATGATGAGTATGGTAACAGATTTTTGGGAGTAGTTCCTGAGGGGGTCCGGAAATTTACCTACGGTGTGAAAAAAGAAGCCGATGTAATGGCTAAAGATATCAATTTTTCACTAAACGGTGCGGAATTTAAACTGGTTTATGGCGGAAAATCATATTCCGTAAATTTGCACATGAACGGTATGTTTAGTGTTTATAACGTTTTGGCGGCATTAACGGCTGCACTTGCAATGGGTATTGATATCAATATTTCGTTGAAAGCGTTGCAAAATGTTCACGGAGTTGCTGGAAGATTTGAAATAGTCAACAAAAAACCGTTGGTAATTGTTGATTATGCTCACACTCCTGACGGTTTGGAAAATGTTTTAAAAGCAGCACGAGAAATTACACCGACTGACGGCAATTTGATTTGTATGTTTGGTTGCGGTGGGGACAGAGATGCCACAAAACGTCCTAAAATGGGTGCTATTGCTCAAAAACTTGCAGATAAAATTG
>SFZC01000232.1 GCA_004558955.1 bacterium
TATCTTACAGACGAAAACGGCTCGGTAGAAATACCTAACTCTTTGTATATATCTTTGTCTTTTTGTGAAAGTTCTGGATTTGGTTCATCAATAGCCATTAAATCGCGACCTTTAACATTAAAGAACACGAATGCAGCAGTTTCGCCATTTTCAGTTCTGAATTTGCTTTGGATTATTTTTAGCAAAAACATTGAATATGAAGTTTTTGCAGCAAGTCCTGAAATACCAGAAACATTTATATGCGCTCCATCAGGACCGACCAAGAAGTGGGAGTTTAATATAACTTTCACTCGTTTGGTTTCTTCACCCTTGTACATTTGCAGATAACCACATACAAGCGGATTTTTCACATCTTCTTCTGACAAGCCTAACGCAGTTTTGATGTCTTCTTCATCGCAGAGGCTGACTTGCTGCCCGTCAAGCACAGGAGTGTATATGTCTTTTGTGTTACATACTACACGAGCTTTAACGTAATTCATACCAAGTCTATTCATATTGCCGATTTCCATATCGGTATCACCAAAGTCACTTGAAATATAACTGGTGAAATGACTTGTAGCATCAGTTACATGATTTATTTCTTCAATAACGCCATAAGTAATAGAATTGCTTTCGTGAGCAACTTTTATTATATCAAATGGACTGAGGATTTGTTTTTTGTCTGTCCAAAAATAGAAATCATCTATTGTTGACGGACTTTTTTCGGTTGCAGAAACCTTTCCAATTATCCGAGTCATAATTAAAAAAGATTGATGAATATATCGTTGTTTATATAATTTGACTTACAAAATGTTTCTGTAAGGAATACTGGGTATAAATGATTTGCCCATCGAGAATCTTGCCCAAAACAAACAGGGTAGGCTTCTCTGATTATATTGGCAGATATGGTGTCAATTATATCTGTTGAAATAAAATCACCATCATTACTAATTACCATTTCACATTTAACAACGTCAGAAAAGTTGGTTTCTCTAAAGTTACTATTTCTAATTCTTAGGTACCAAACAGCAAATTCACGCCCAGAATGTTCAGACTTGTATCGATATACTTTTGTGCGTTCAAAAGGTTTAAGATTGCAAATAGTTATCGATAATCTATTGCCTTCAAAGTTTGGCAGTAATTCGGGGTCAAACGATTTGCTAACTCCTACTACATGTTGATAATTTGCCCGCATAAGATTCCATTCTGAATCGCTCATATTTGAAAATCGAGGGTTGTATTCAATTGAGCCATCTTTTAACAGGTAATTTTCATCATCAAGAAGATTGTCTGCACACAATTTAGCAACTAATCTTTGTTCTTCGTCTGTCATTTCAGATTGAATGACTGCAACTGCTCTGTTTTTAAATTTATCTTTGTCTGATTCAGAACTATCTCCACCATCAGTTTTATACAACAAAAGATTGCTGAATTTTATTCCTCTATCTTTAACAAATTTAATTCCTGAGATATGTTGATTAAGCTGAGATAAATAATAATTACAGAAATTAGGGTCATCATCTGTGTTGAAATCGACTGGTAATGCAAGCACTAATTTGTGGGATAACGCATACTTACGAAAAGAATCTCGATTCTTTCGCTCGCAGCAACCAACGATAATTTGTCCTGCAAGAAATGGGAAAATTTTTTTACCAATAGCTATGTCGTCAATCTTATATACGTGCCGAGAGCCGTCAAGGAAAAATGAAAAAATAGGACGAGTTTTCTTAATTAGCTTGTCACTGATTCTTATGGTATGAATTCTTCTGTCGTCAGTTTCAGCAAAGTCACTTTTTCTTGCGTGAGAAGTTTTCTTATCGTCATAAGAAAGTTCGTCAGAAACAGTTGTATCTAACGAGAATTTTTTTGTTCTGAAACAAGTGTATTTACCCTCTCCAGAATCTTGAATAAATTGTGATATTCGGCAATTGGGCATAACGCATCATGGTTTGAAAGAAAGAATATACAAATTTATTATTTTTAAAATGTAACGCCAATAGATCTGGTGCAAAATCTTGCTAAATTTAAAATAAATTAACCTCACGACGAGGATTCACATGCGTCATCATAAGTGTTTGAAGAGTATTTTTCACAAAATGCCTGAAATATTCACGCTGAAACTTTCCCTGTTTGGAAATTTTTCCGCTCCTATGTAGAGAGTGTCAAACATCCGCGTCCGATTTGTAGGTGGAGAGTGGCGAGGGAAGCAGATTCGTCCGAAGCAATAGAGCCCACTCCACTCTCCGCGATTTCGTTCCAATAAACCTCCAATCTCTAACTTCTAATTTCTAATTTCTCACCTCTATTATATAATCGATGGTTTCGGGGTGGGTGGGGATGGTGAGGGTGAGGGTTTTGTCTTTGGATTGCTTGAATGGGAGCTTTTGGGTGGTGCCGAACACTGA
>SFZC01000233.1 GCA_004558955.1 bacterium
ATGCCACAAAACGTCCTAAAATGGGTGCTATTGCTCAAAAACTTGCAGATAAAATTGTTATTACAAGTGACAATCCACGTTCTGAAGACCCGCAACAAATTATAACCGATATTATTGCAGGTTTAAAATCTGTTGACCCTGAAATAGTAACGGTCGAACCTGACAGAGGCGAAGCGATTGCTTTGTTGAAAACTATTGCAAACAATAATGACGTGGTCCTTCTTGCGGGAAAAGGTCATGAAGATTATCAAATATTGAAGGATAAAACAATTCATTTTGATGACAGAGAACAGGCAAGAAAAGTTTTTGCGGGAAGTGTAATTTAATGATGAAAACACCGTTACTTGTGGAACAACATTTTCATGGTTGTTATGGAATTGATTTTAATAAAACAACAGTGGAGCAAATGCTTGAGGTTTCTCACAGGCTTTTGTCTGAAGGTATCGGGTATATTTTTCCGACAATCGTTACTGATACTGTTGAAAATACCAAAAGACAGGTGCAAATAATTAAGCAGGCGGCAGAGCAACAAACAGCAGGCATGGCGAAAATTTGCGGGGTGCATTTGGAAGGTATTTTTCTTAATCCTGAGAAAAAGGCAATTCACAATGCGGTTCATTTTCTTCCGCCAACCATTGAAAATTACAACTTAATTGAAGATGATTTTATTAAAATTGTAACTCTTGCACCCGAACTTGTTACTTCTGACAGTGATTTAATCGAATATTTACATGGAAAAGGTGTAAAAGTTCAAGCAGGGCATTGTGTCGGCGGAAATTTGACAGGTTGTGACGGTGTAACCCATACTTTTAACGCAATGAAAGGTGTTGTGCATCGTGGCAAATCTACCGCTTTGTCCGCCTTAATTGAGGATGATATTTATACCGAGGTTATCGCAGATGGTGTGCATGTTTCTGATGAGGCTTTAAAGTTACTGTTCAAAGCAAAACCGACAGATAAAGTTATTTTAATTTCTGACTGTTTGCCGTGTACTCATAGTGAAGTGAAAGAGTTTTATTTTGCGGATGAAAAAATTTATTTTGACGGAAATCGTGCCGCCTCAAAAGCAGGAACAATCGCAGGAAGTACAAAACTTTTGCCTGATATTGTTAAAATACTTGCTCAAAAAAACATGTTCAATCAGGAATTTATATCAAATCCTTACAGATATCACAATATTGAACCAAAAGGAACTTTGACTTGGGACGAAGAGTTCAATATTGTTGAAGTGAAGGGGTAAAATATAATTTTATATTCGTGTTAGAATTCAAGAGTAAGAATAATGGAGTTCAATAATGAGTAATAATCAAATCGATATAAAAAATTTGAAAAGTTGTATAGACTCATTAAAAGAATGTATTGAGGCGTATAAATCAAATACTGACAAGAAAATACAAGGTTTTATAGAAGATTCTTGTGTTAAAAGATTTGAATTTACGGTTGAAACTTCTTGGAAAACAATGAAACGATATTTAAAAGTCGTTTACGGCAAAGATGACAAGGAGTTAACAATGAATAATATCTTTCGTTTAATGGAAGGGTATGGATTTATTAAATCTTGGGAAGCATGGCGTGGTTATTATGATCAACGTAATGATACAAGTCATGAATATAATCAAAAGAAGGCAATAGTTTTAAATTCAATGGATAATTTATTAAATGACATAAACTATTTCTATAATTCTTTGCAATTAACAATTTCTAACTAGCTCTCAGATTCTGAATAACAAGAAAATTAAATACTCACATTGTTCGTATAAATTTTCTATGTTTTCAGAATGACGATAGCTTTGCCAGTTTCCACAAAAAGTCATTCCGGACAGCACGAAGAATTTGTTGAAAATGTGGTAATATTTATTCAATTTGAGTGCGTAATCCGGAATCTGTTTCCAATTTATTCTTTTTTTTTCTTTGTTTACATGTCTGCTTTATAATATCGTGTCAATTAATTAATGAGTTAATATTACATATTTTTTATATAATCTTCTTCGATTTTGGGTAATATCCTGAAAATCCTTGACAAATAAGGGGAAGTAGATGTATTATATTTTCTGAAGTATGTTGAATTGTAAAGTTTTTGTAAATATTTATAAATTTATGTAACAAAACACTAAATTTTTAACACCCTGCAACCGTTTATATAAATATACAAACATGTGAAAGTGTCATGTGCAAATAGTATAAGGAACGTGAAAATTGCAAAATAAGAACAAGAATATATACGAGAAAGGATTGGCAAAGATGAGAAGAAGTAGAAAAGCACAAAGAAGAATTGTTGCATCAATACTTACGGGTGTTTTTCTAATGCAACAGACAATGACATTATCAGTCTTTGCGAGTACTATTACTTCAGTAGGTCCAGGGGTATCTCAAAATGGTAATA
>SFZC01000234.1 GCA_004558955.1 bacterium
TAGATCGCGCCTGTTTTGCGTTCTGAAACTTTTTCTTTCATAGCACATTACACCTCTTTCTCTATATTGTATTGATTTTGGGGTACAAAAATAACAGCCGGCGTGGAACGGGTGTTCCGCTTGCGCAGCTGCTCCGAGAATGATACAATGTGCTTGTTGAGGGCTTCTGTATCATTTGGGAGCTTGGTGGTCCTCTGCGTTGGTAGCGTTGGGGACCTTTTTCTTAATTAAATGTCAGTAAAAATATTGACATTTTGGAAACTGAAATATATAATATGCTCATGGTTAAGCCGACAAAGAATTGTTGGTACACCATTTACAAACGAAAGAACATAGAGCAGAAATGTTCTTATTATTTTTATGAGATAAGCTGATGGTGTTTCTGGTGTGTACCAGAAAATGTCTGTCAGCTTTTTCTCATTTTTATATATAATTTTCATACAAATCTATGTACATAATACAACGTTTAAAGTGAGTAGACTTCATGGCGTCAATACGATCTTCTTGAAAAATATTTTGGCAAATATTCCTAATCTCAGTTATAGTAAAATTGCTTATATTTTTGAGAAGCAAACCACATTTTTTATTTGCACCAACAAGAGAAGAAATTTGTACCTGTAGATCTTCAATATTCGTTATAGCAGGGACATTTTTAATCTGCTTTTCTATATTTAATGAAATAATTTTATTTATGCTATTATGCTCGTTTACATAATTGAAAAGCTTCATATTTTTTGTATAGTCAGGATAATCCTTAACATATTTAAACACTGGAAGTAAGCGAGTTCTGGAAATTGATTTAAATCGTTCTTTACACATTTGTTCAGAATCAAAATGTTTGTTATTATATAAAATGTCTTCTATAATTTCATCATCAGCAAGTGGACCATAACCAACTTTACTCAATATGTTTTCACGATATCCTATGGCAACTGCTAAAGGCTTAGATGATAAATCAATATTAGATAAATCATCAATACCAACAATGATGGATTCTGCATTATGGGTAGTGGCGTTTTCATCAACAATGGTTTTAATTATTTTTCGAGTATCTCTGATCCGTTTAGGTGACATGCCAGGGGTAATCTTATTTAGAGCATCATAAATTAAGGAATAATTGTCTGTTTGAATTTCTGTAATTGGTATCTCTGCACCATAACGGGTTGTGATAGTACGCCGAATTTCTATTAAACCTTTTTCGCCTTGTTTATAGCTTACAAAAACAAAATGTTCATCTATATTTGATAATTCTTTAGAAGTTAAACAACTCAGAAAATCGGAAATGATTTTTTGAATGTTTTCATCTGTAAAAGAATATCCAAGAAACACAATGGGCGACTCTGCAAATAAAGTAAGCATTTTGGCGATAATCAGTTTCCTTGTATCTGCAAATTTGTCATAATCATTCTCTGTAATTATTATTGAGTTAGCATCAGTACAACTTCCGTGTATTTTATAAATCTCTGCTATATCATAACTATCAGAGGAGAATAGTTCATTTTGATGCACAAAAACATGAAAGTCTTCATTAAAAATTTCTTTTTCAAGAAATGGATCATAATTAGTAGTAATAACAGCTGAAACTTTATTGCGTAAAGCTTTGAATTTGGAAATTTCTAAGTTGTTTTTTCCAGAATGATATACGCTACATTTCTTGAAGTAATAACACAAGAACATTTTATAAGGAGAAACACCAGTATTGACCCATTTGGGATTTTTGGTTCTACCTATTTTGATTTTTCTGTCAAAAAAAGCAGCGTTAAATTCATTTTCTATAAAGGTGGCAAGTCTAGCATTTGATTCAAAATCAGATAAGTTTTGACGATTATATTGTTCACGTAGTTTTCTTAATGGATAGTCATCGTCACTTACTTTTTTATACGAGCGTTCTAGTAATTGATTCCAATCTGGATAGTTATATAAATATCGTTTAGATATTCCGGAGCCAATAAAAAGAACTGGCATACGATTTTGTTCGATAAGTTTATCTAGTACAGTGTTTGTCATAATTTTTCCTCCTCTTATATTTAGGGGTTGATTTATGTATAGGGGGCATTCAGTTCATTTAATAAAACATAAGGGTTATTATATTGTCCAGGTACTTGCTCTTGCTTTAGTAGAGCAGGGCGGTTTTAAATTGACAAAAATGGTTGTATGACATATAATACACTTAACAGGAAAGCCGATAGATAGGTGTCAGCTATCTACTCCGGCGAAAAATCAATGGAAAATAACCGTCAACTTTTCTCAGGAGTGATATGTACCCCTTTTACTGGACATCCAGTGAAAGGGGTATTTTTATGCGTTACAGTTACGAATTCAAACGAAAGGCAGTCGAACTATACAGGCAAG
>SFZC01000235.1 GCA_004558955.1 bacterium
GGTAAACACGAAATCTCGTTTTTCGGCAATTACGAAACCCTGACTCTCACCCACGAAGCCTGTTGCAAGGACGTTTACGCCGTCGGCGCTCTCCGCGCCATTCGCTTCCTTATGACAAAAAAAGTCGGACTTTTTTCATCGTCCGACCTGTAAAAACTTTCTTAATTATCCATTATATTCTTCAAATAATTGTATGTTCCATTATAAAACTTGCGTAATCTTGTTTCGTCGCTATCATCTCCATTTGGAATGAAAATAGCCATGCCTTGTCTTGCCCTTGTTAGTAAAACACGATAAGCGTTTTTAAGGTAATTTTTGTTATCATCTGAGTTTATATTTTGCCATTTTGTGCCGCTAAATTTGTTGTATGTCCAGCCATTTATATACCTAAAATCGGCATCCCAGGCAACTATTGTATAATCAAGCTCCAACCCCTGAATTTGAAATTCTGTTACAACATCTTCCAAATAATAGCTTGACCTAACGTCATCTTTGTCATTCAAAAACCAGTTTTCAACATCAATATCATTTTTAACATATATACCTTCTGGTTTTAATCTCAATGCACCGCTACTTGCCACTAAACCATATCTCGTTGTTCCTCTGCATTGATTTTTTACCCATGTCTTTGCCTCTTCTAAATCCCTTGTTAAAAGAATGGGATATTTGTTTTTTATTTTCTGATATAATGATTGCGCTGTTTGTAAATCATTGTCAAGAATAGCTTTTACAAATGCAGATACATCTGGCGTCCTAAATGACCGTATTGATGACGCTAAATGCAAATTTACATCCTGATTGATGTTTAAGTCTTCGATCATCTCCGCCCATTTTCTTCCTCTTGTGTATTCCGTATCGTTTAATTGTGGCGAAACAAAAACATCCCATTCTGAAAAAGACTTTCTCAATGAGTCAAACCACTCAGGAAGACCTGCTTCTCCTGTGTTTATCTCTTGTCCGCCACCGACCAAACAAATAACAACCGCCCAATCATTATGCCTGTCTAATGTACTTATTAAAAATTCTGGCTCGCTATAATCAAAATCCAAGACACCCTTTTTGGTTTTCATGAATTTTGAAATCATTTCTTTTGTCCACGCCCGTTGCGCCTCGTCAAAAATAGCAATCCTTTCGGGAGGAACATCATCATTTCCAACAAAACTATCCCTATATTTATGTATGATTTGAATAAAGGCGCTTGTTTCTCGTAATGCTTCTCTTTTTGAGATTTTTTCTCCTTCCTCGCTTGCTTGTTTTACCTTATCACGCGCTAACGCTTCTTGCAAAACACTGACCAGGGGTTGGTTACCTGATAAAAACACCGCATGTTCCCCTTGTCGTGCATTTGCATGTTCAATGGCAAGATTAAGCCCTACCAATGTTTTCCCTGCACCGGGTACACCCGTCACAAAACATATGGATTTTCTTTTGTTATCCTTGCTATATGCAATTATTTCATCAATTGCACGCGTTGTTTCGCTCAGGTTTTTTGCATCTGCGTCACTTCTTGTTATTTCTTCAACTTTGTGCCCATTATATAACGCCTGCGCTGCTTCAATTATTGTAGGTGTAGGAAGATATTCCGAGTTTTCCCACTGCTCGTAATTGAAACTGTTGCAACAAATTTTTTCATCTATTAACGCTATAATTTCCCCGATATTGCCTCTATTACAAAAGAGCGGCTCTGCTATATTACCTTTTACTACGAAAGAGTTTTCAATCGTTTTTGCTTCTGTTGCAACAACAATAGGGATAATTATTTTGTCATGGCTTTCTTTTTGAAAATTTTGCAAATCAAGTGCATAGTCCAACACCTGTTCATTTGCGCCTTTTTTATACTCGGTCTCTCCGCACTTAAATTCAAGCAAATATACAACATTTTTATGCAAAAAAACAACATCCACTCTTTTGCAAATCCTCGGTATAGTATATTCAAATATAATACGCCCTTCATCAAAACGCGCAAATTCTTTCTGTAAAATATTTATCTCTTCTGACCATGTATTCTTCTGCAAAAGCGTTGTTTCAGAAAAACTATCGTTTTCGCAAATTATACCAAGTATCGTTTGTGGATTTTCGTGTAAAAATTGAAAAAGATCTGCCGAATAATAGCAACGTGAGTTCCTCATATTCCCTCCTCTTAATATAATAATGTTATCACAAAACAAGTTTTATTACAATATAATAATTGTTCTTCACCTTATTATTTTTGCCTTTGCTTTAATTAAAGGATTTTTGCAAAATTACCGCAATATGGTTGCCAAATCCGGCGAAATGTTGTATATTACACACGTTGGGCATTTCCCCGACGTAATCAGATTGGAGAGATATCGAAGAGGTCATAAATATCGAAGAGGTCATAACGAGCCGCACTCGAAATGCGGTCGTCAGGAAACTGGCGCAAGGGTTCGAATCCCTTTCTCTCCGCCAAGTGAAACCTAAATCGAACCCATAAAGTTTGGTTTAGGTTTTTTCATTGATAAAAGTGTTTGCTTTTGCTATTATTTATGTATTCCAATTTCTAGGAGATTTGTTATGTTTATCGGCATTAAAATGAGCGATGATATCCCGACAAAAGAGGACTTTATTCGCAACAGCATTGATTTAGATAGGTCAAAAGGATGGGAACTGATTTCGGCTTCTACTATTATGAAAAATGAGTTCAAGTATAGCGGTGCAAAGTTTGAGATAGTCCAATCATATTTACATGCTATAGATATTCTTTCCAATCCCTCATACAATGGCTCATTTTTCATAATAGTAAGAT